>NZ_JBSGEL010000007.1:0-195435 GCF_053602875.1 Kitasatospora sp. NPDC004289
AGGTCGGCGACACCGAGCGCAAGGCCTTCTCGGACGCCGTCAACGCCCTGGCCGAGCCGCTCTCCAAGCTCGCCGCCGCCACCGTCGTCAACTGAAGTCCGAGAGTCCGAGAGCCCGAGGGGCAGTCATGACCGAGCAGCAGGAGACGGCCGCGGCCGTCGCGACGACCACCGAGGCGGACGCCCCCGCCGGTGTCAGCCGCCGTGCCGTGATCGGCTGGGCCGGTGCCGGGGTGGCGCTCGGCGCCGCCGCGGTCGGCACCGTGGCCGCGGCCACCCGGGACTCGTCGGAGCAGGCCGAGGCCGCGCTCAAGGCCGTCCCCGAGGTCCCCTTCTACGGGGAGCACCAGGCCGGCATCGCCACCCCGGTCCAGGACCGGCTGCACTTCGCCGCCTTCGACGTCTCCACCACCAGCCGCGACGCGCTGGTGCGGGTGCTGAAGGAGTGGACCAAGGCGGCCGCCGTGATGACCGGCGGCCGCGAGGTCGGCACCGGCGCCACCGGTCTGGCGGAGGCTCCGCCGGACGACACCGGCGAGGCGCTCGGCCTGCCGCCGTCCCGGCTGACCCTCACCATCGGCTTCGGCCCGACCCTGTTCGAGAAGGACGGGGTGGACCGCTTCGGCCTCAAGGCCAAGCGGCCCGAGGGCCTGATCGAGCTGCCCAAGTTCCCCGGCGACGCGCTGGACCCGGCCCGCAGCGGCGGTGACATCTGCGTGCAGGCCTGCGCCGACGACCCGCAGGTCGCGGTGCACGCGATCCGCAACCTGGCCCGGATCGGCATGGGCGTGGTCAACGTCCGCTGGTCCCAGCTCGGCTTCGGCAAGACCTCCTCCACCACCCCGGACGCGCAGACCCCGCGCAACCTGATGGGCTTCAAGGACGGCACCCGCAACATCGCGGGCACCGACGACAAGACCCTCGCCGAGCACGTCTGGTCCGCGCCCGGCGACGGCCCGGACTGGATGACCGGCGGCTCCTACCTGGTGGCCCGTCGGATCCGGATGCACATCGAGACCTGGGACCGCACCCCGCTCAAGGAGCAGGAGGACATCTTCGGGCGGACCAAGCGCGAGGGCGCCCCGTTCGGGAAGTCCAAGGAGCACGACGCGCCCGACCTCGCGGCCATGCCGAAGGAGGCGCACGTGCGCCTGGCCCACCCGGACAGCAACGGCGGGGCCCAGCTGCTGCGCCGCGGCTTCTCCTTCACCGACGGCACCGACGGCCTCGGCCGCCTGGAGGCGGGCCTGTTCTTCCTGGCCTACCAGCGCGACACCCGCAAGGGCTTCGTCACCGTCCAGCGGCGGCTGGCCGCCAACGACGCGCTCAACGAGTACATCCAGCACGTCGGTTCGGCGCACTTCGCCTGCCCGCCCGGCGTCCGCAAGCCCGGCGAGTGGTGGGGCCAGTCGCTCCTCGGCTGACCCCCCTGACCACCCGTCACCAGCATTGAAACGGAGGACACGCGCGTGTTCGGCAACTACCTGATCGGCCTGCGCGAGGGTCTGGAAGCCAGCCTGGTGGTCTGCATCCTGATCGCCTACCTGGTCAAGACCGGGCGCCGCGAAGCGCTCCCTCCGGTCTGGACCGGGGTGGGCGTCGCGGTGGGCCTCAGCATGGCCTTCGGCGCCCTGCTCACCTACGGCTCCTCGCAGCTGACCTTCGAGGCGCAGGAGGCGCTGGGCGGCTCACTGTCGATCATCGCGGTCGGCCTGGTCACCTGGATGGTGTTCTGGATGCGCCGGACGGCGCGTCACCTCAAGGCCGAGCTGCACGGCAGGCTCGACGCGGCCGTGGCCACCGGCACCCTCGCCCTGGTGCTCACCGCCTTCCTGGCGGTCGGCCGCGAGGGTCTGGAGACCGCGCTCTTCATCTGGGCCGCGGTGCAGGCGACCAGCGACGGCATCCGTCCGCTGGTCGGCGCCGCGCTCGGCCTGCTCACCGCCGTGGTGCTCGGCTGGCTGTTCTACCGGGGCGCCCTGAAGATCAACCTGGCCAAGTTCTTCACCTGGACCGGCGGGATGCTGATCGTCGTCGCGGCCGGCGTGCTCGCCTACGGCGTGCACGACCTCCAGGAGGCCGGCTGGCTGCCCGGTCTGCACACCCTCGCCTTCGACATCTCCTCGGTCATCCCCAAGGACAGCTGGTACGGGACCCTGCTCAAGGGCGTGTTCAACTTCCAGCCCGACCCGACGGTGCTCCAGGTCGCCGTCTGGCTGCTCTACCTGGCGCCGACGGTCGTGCTGTTCACCCGTCAGCAGAACACGCCGGTCAAGCCGGCCCCGGCGCCCGCCGCCTGATTCACCCCTCCGCGTCACCCCGACCCGCCGCGCCACCGTGCGCGGCGGGTCGTCGCGTCCCAGACTGGTCGGCGGAGGTCCTTCCCATGTCCGACTGGCGTTCCCGCGCGGCCCGAGCCGGTCTGCGGCCCTTCTCCCGCACTGACGGCCGGTCGGCCGAGCGGGCACCGGAGCATTCGATGGACCCCCGCTCCGAACGCGGCCGGGAGGAGCCCCGGGTCTCCCTGGAGCGCTCCGTGGTGGACGCCGCCGTCTACCGGGACGGCCGCCGGATCGCCGGCGCCGACACCCTGCCCGAGGTCTACCGCCAGGTGCCCGGGGAGCCGGGCACCATGGCCTGGATCGGCCTCTACCGCCCGGCCGAGGCCCAGGTCCTGGAGGCCGCCGAACGCTTCGGCCTGCACGACCTGGCGGTCGAGGACGCCATCGTCGCCCACCAGCGCCCCAAGCTGGAGCGGTACGGCGACACCCTCTTCGTGGTGCTGCGGGCCGCCCGCTACCTGGACGAGACCGAGCAGGTCGACTTCGGCGAGATCCACCTCTTCGTCGGCCCGCAGTTCGTCCTGACGGTGCGCCACTCGCAGGCCCCGGACCTCTCGGTGGTGCGCCGCCGCCTGGAGGCCGACCCGGAGCTGCTGGCGCTCGGCCCCGAGGCGGTGCTCTACGCCGTGCTCGACGCGGTGGTGGACGGCTACGCCCCGGTGATCGCCGGCCTCCAGCACGACATCGACGAGATCGAGACCGAGGTGTTCGGCGGCGACCCGGGCGTCTCCCGCCGGATCTACGAACTCTCCCGCGAGGTCATCGAGTTCCAGCGCTCGACCCGGCCGCTGCTGGACATCATGGGCAGCCTGGAGGCCGGCTTCGGCAAGTACGGCACCGACGAGGAGCTCCAGCGCTACCTGCGCGACGTGGCCGACCACGCCACCACCGCCGCCGAACGGGTCGACAACTTCCGCCAGTTGCTCCAGAACGTCCTGGTCCTGAACGCCACCCTGGTCTCCCAGGCCCAGAACGAGGAGATGAAGCAGCTCGCCGAGGCCGGCCACGCCCAGAACAACGAGATCAAGAAGATCTCCTCCTGGGCCGCCATCCTCTTCGCCCCGACCCTGATCGGCACCGTCTACGGGATGAACTTCTCCCACATGCCCGAACTGGAGTGGGTCTACGGCTACCCCTTCGCCATCGCCCTGATGGCCCTGGTCTGCACCGGCCTCTACCTGGTCTTCAAGCGCCGGGACTGGCTCTGAGCCGGTCCGCCCGGGCTGAGAGGATGGCGGGGTGGAGAACGCCGCCGACCTGCCGAACCGATCCGGAGTGCCCGAGCACGGACGGGTGCCCAAGTACTACGCCGTCAAGGCCGAGTTGGAGGCCCTGCTCGACCGGCTGGGGGAGGGCGGGGCGCTGCCCACCGAGCGGGAGCTGGCGGCGCGGTACGAGGTGTCCCGGGAGACCCTGCGGCAGGCGCTGCGGGACCTGCTGATCCAGGGGCGGGTGCGGCGCCGGGGGCGGCAGACGGTGGCGGCCGGGCCGAAGCTGGAGCAGCCGCTGTCGCTGGCCAGCTACACCGAGGGCGTGCGGCGCCAGGGGAGGGTGCCGGGCCGCACCCTGATCGGACTCGAACGACTCGGCGCCGAGCGGCAGTTGGCGCAGCAGCTGGGGCTGGCGGAAGGGGCGCCGGTCTGGCACCTGGAGCGCGTGCTGCTGGCCGACGGGGAGCGGGTCGGCCTGGAGAGCACCTACCTCTCGGTGGCCCGGCTGCCCTCGCTGGAGGAGGAGTTCGACCCGTCCTCCTCGCTCTACGCCTTCCTCACCGAGAAGCTCGGCATCGGCTTCGGCGGCGCGCAGGAGCGGATCGAGACCGTCCTGGCCACCCCGCGCGAGGCCCTGCTGATCGGCACCCCGCCCGCCCTGCCCATGCTCCTGCTGCACCGCCTCACCCAGGACACCGAGGGCGTCCCGCTGGAGCGCGTCCGCTCCCTCTACCGCGGCGACCGCTTCAGCTTCACCACCCAGCTGGGGCCCGTCACCTGACGGTCCGGAGGGCAGCGCGTGCGGGCCCGTACGGTCACGAGAAGATAACGGGTCTGGACCGAAGTTCGGGCGGTGTTCATGCGTGGTACGGCGATTGGGGGAGACCGCGCCACCGGCCGGCCGGACATTGGTCGGCGCCCCGCCCCGCTCCCGACGCTTCCCCAGGAGAACGCCGTGACCGCAGGACTCCCCCGCCGCAGCGTGCTGTTCGGCGCCGCCGGCACCGCTGCCGCCGCCCTCACCGCCGGCCCGCTCGCCCGGACCGCGCTCGCCGCCACCGCCCTCACCCCCAAGGTGCTGGTCATCGGCCTGGACGGCACCATGCTCAACCGGATCAAGGACGCCGACGCCCCGAACCTGGACGCCCTGATGGCGGGCGGCATGACCTCCGCGAGCAGCCTCTACGCCAACCCGATGGCCGAGACCTCCTCCGGCCCCGGCTGGTCGACCATCGCCACCGGCGTCTGGCCGGACAAGCACAACGTGGTCAACAACAACTTCACGGCGCCCAACTTCGCGGCCTACCCGGACTGGCTGACCCGCGCCGAGAACGCCCGCCCGGGCCTGTCCACCTACGTGGTGGCCTCCTGGGCCTCGATCCCCAACACCATCTACTCCTCCAAGGTCGACACCCGGATCGCCACCCCGAGCGCCGAGTACGACACCGGCACCACCTCCCGCGCGGTCGCCCAGCTGAGGGACGCCAACCCGGACGCGGTCTTCGTCCAGCTCGACAACGTGGACCACGCCGGCCACGCCAGCGGCTCCGCCAGCCAGGCCTACCTGGACGCCATCAAGGGCGTGGACGCCCAGGTCGGCCAGATCGTCGCCGCCGTCCGGGCCCGCGCCACGTACGCCCAGGAGAACTGGCTGATCATGGTCACCGCCGACCACGGCCACACCCCGACCGGCGGCCACGGCGGCTCCACCTGGGAGGAGCGGCAGACCTTCGTCATCGCCAACGGCGGTGGTCTGACCGCCGGTTCGGTCCGCTACGACGTGCGGATGGTCGACATCGCCCCCACCGCCCTGGCCCACCTCGGCATCGCCATCGACCCGGCCTGGGGCCTGGACGGCGCCCCGGTCTCCAGCCTCACCCCCGACGCCTTCGACTCGCTGCGCCCCCAGCTCACCGGCCGGGTGGACGAGACCGGCATCGCGGCCGGCGTGCTCGGCTTCACCCACACCCCGCCGAGCGGCTGGTCGGTGGACAACTCGGCGATGGGCACCGGCGGCGTCACCGAGTGGCGCGGCTGGTCCTTCACCACCGACGAGTTCTGGACCAAGACCCAGCGCGACCAGTACCGCGAGCTCAACGTCCGCTCCCGCAACGTCTTCGCGGTCGCCGACTCCGACGAGTGGGCCGACAAGTCCTTCTCCGGCAACTACGACACCACCCTGGTCAGCCCGGCCTACCCGGTCTCCGGCCTGACCACCGTCAAGGTCGAGTACACCTGCTACTACCAGCAGGAGGGTTCCCAGACCGCCAAGGTGCTGGCCTCCTGGAGCGGCGGCACCCCCGTCCAGATCGCCTCCTACAGCGCCCTGGTGAACGGCCGTCAGACCCTGACCCTGACCGTCCCCGCCGGCGCCACCGACCTGCGCCTGCGCTTCCGCTACACCGGCAGCAACAACTGGTACTGGGTCCTGGACAACGTCCGGGTCTACGGCGCCTGATCCGTCAGGCGGTGGCCTCCCGGTCCAGCCCCCGACGGAACGTCAGGGCCGGGAGGCCACCGCCGAGCGTCGTCTCCCCGGTGACGGCGAACCCCGTACGGGCCAGCACGGCCCGCGAGGCGGCGTTGCCGACCGTGGTGCCGGCCCGCAGCGCGGTCAGGCCGTAGTCCCGGGCGGCGAGTTCGCAGAGCGCGCGCACGCCGGCGGTGGCCAGCCCGCGGCCGGCCGCCCCCTCCGCCACGCGGTACCCGAGCTCCGCCTCGCCGCCGGCCACGTCCACCAGGTTGAACCGGCCCAGCACCTCGCCGGTGGCCTCGTCCAGCAGCACGTGGAAGTAGCAGACCCCGGCCGCCTGTTCGGCCAGCAGCGCGCGGTGGCGTTCGCCGAAGGCGGCGAAGTACTCGTCCCCGCGGTCGGGGACGGAGGCGGCGAAGTACGCCCGGTTCGCCCGCTCGAAGGCGAGGACCGCGGACGCGTGGTCGGGACGGAGCAGCTGGAGCCGGATCTCGGACATGCCGAGGACGCTACGCCAGCTCCCCGGCTGACGCTTCCCCGTTTCCTGGGTGAACGTCCGTAGTCCGGTCGGGAGTTCACCCAGGCCTCGGTAGGGGCGTCAGTGCGAGACGGCGGCCGCCGGGTCGAAGTGGGCGTTGGTCTTGCAGCCGAGGTTGTCGTAGGTGTTGACCCGGGTCTCGGGGTCGGTCCAGAGGAGGCGGAACTTGCAGGCGCCCTTGATGTGCTCCCCGGTGATGCCGCCGGGGAAGTCGATCTCCTTGTTCCAGAGGTAGGGCGACTGGTAGCCGTTGACGGCGGCGGTGGCGTTCACGTCGATGCCGCCCGGGGCCTCGATCTCGTAGACCCAGCCGGTCTTGGCGGCGCCGTAGGTGGCGAACTTCTGGGCCACCCACTTCTCGCAACTGGTGCTCAGGTGCGCGGTGTTCTGGCCGCCGCCCTTGACGATGTACTCGTCCAGCGGGGCGAGGTAGTCGCCGCGCGGGGTGAAGCCGTCCTCGAAGATCTGCTCCACGGTCTCCCGGGTGTCGCCGCGCCAGAGGGTGTTGGTGTCCTCGCGCCACTGCCAGTTCTCCGTCACGGAGGCGTGCAGGACGTCCGGGACGAGGGTGGAGGAGGTCGAGGTCGTGGTGCGCCACCAGTCGGAGAGGTGGACGGGCCCGACCGGGCCGCACGGGCCGGTGTCGGGGCCGGCGGCCTCCGCCGGGGTGGTGACGGCCAGCGAGGCGAGGGCGAGGGAGGTGGCGGCGGCGAGGCGCAGAGCGGCCTTGAGCATGGTGAGAGTCCATCAGGTGATCAACGGGGGACGGGGCCTTTCTACAGCGCCGGATGATCACCGGGGCTGCCGAAACGGTCCGCCCTCACCCCTGTGGGCTACCGGGCGGTGGCAGGCCGATCAGTGTGACAAGTCCGTTGTCCCACAAGGCGATCGGATATTCACGGACGTTCGTTCGGCCACGTGCGAGGATGGCCGGATGTGGTCACGAGTGCCGTTCGGGGATGAGCTGCGCGCTGAACTCGGCTCGCCGAAGCGCGCCCGCCGCCTGGTCAGCAGCCCGCGTTCGCGCGTCTGGCGGGTCGAGCTGGACGGGCGTCCGGCGGTGGTGAAGCAGGCGGTGGAGGGGGCCGACGCCGAGGAGCGCTACACCCGCGAGCTGGCAGGGCTGCGGATCGCCGCCCGAGCCTCCACCCCGGTGGTGCCCGCCGTCCTGGGCGCCGACCCCGCCGCCCGGGTCCTCGTCCTCGAGCACCTGGACCACCAACGACCGTCCCGGGACTGGATCGTGGCCTACGCCGAGGCCCTCGCCCGGATGCACGCGACCGCCGGCCCGCAGGACGCCGGCGCACTGCCCCGCTGGCAGGGCCCCTCCCGGGCCGACGTCGACTCCTTCCTCGCCCTGGCCGCCACCCTCGGCGTCCCCGCCCCGGCCGGCCTGGCCACCACCCTCGGCGAGCTCGTCGACCGGCTGGGCCACGCCCCCGGCCACGCCCTGCTCCACGGCGACCCCTGCCCCGGCAACGACCTGCACGCCCCCGACGGGGTCCGCTTCATCGACTTCGAACAGGCCTCCCTCGGCAGCGGACTGGTCGAACTCGCCTACCTGCGCATCGGGTTCCCCACCTGCTGGTGCGTCACCTCCGCCCCCGACCCGCTGCTCTCCCGCGCGGAGAGCGCCTACCGCACCGCCTGGCACACCGCGACCGGCGTCCCCCTCGACGACACCGACCTCACCGACGCCTGCACCGGCTGGCTCCTCCGCGGCGACGCCCTCGTCCCCCGCGCCGACCGCGGCACCACCGACCACCTCGCCCGTCTCCCCGCCCACGACTGGACCTGGGGCACCACCACCGCCCGCCGCCGCCTGACCCACCGCCTCGGCGTGGTGCACCAGTTGGCCTCGACCCGCCCCGACCTGACCGCCCTGGCCACTCTCTGCGCCGACCTCCGCAACGCCGTCCTCACCCGCTGGCCCACCCTCCCCCCGGTCCCGGCCGAACGCCCGTAGCCCGAAGCACGGGCGGGCCCGCCGAATCCGATAGACGGCCCGAGACGGCCGCGTCCACCGCACGGGACGCTCACCCATGAGCGCTGGTGGCGGACTACGGGTGCCCGCCGAGGAGGTCGGAGCCCGGGCGGGCCGGGGAGACCGTGACCGGGATGCCGTCGGTCAGGTGGGTGAGGGCCTGTCGTAGCTCGGGGGAGTCCACTCCGGCCGGTTCGACGCCGACCTTGATGCCGGAGGCGTCGTACTCCATCGAGGCTTCCTGGACGGTGAAGGGGAGTGCCCCGGCCTGGGAGCGGTCCATGATCCGGTCCATGACGGCGTCGATCTGCTTCCGCGAGTAGGGGCACTTGACGACGCGGACCAGGGTGGTGTCGATCTCCGGCTGGGCGGCCTTCGCGGCGGTGATCAGTGCGCTCGCCCGCCTCTCGTCCGTGGCGTAGAGGGTCACGGTGTTGCCGGGCCCGTTCAGGACGATGCTGCCGAACACATCGGTGAACGGTCCGCCCCGTCCCTGGTCGCCGAGCGCGGCGGCGACGTCCTGTAAGGCGGCACTGGGGGTCGTGACGACGGTGGGCGAGGGCGAGGCGGTCGGGGAGGGAGGGGAGGGCGGGGCAGCCGGCTGTGAGGTCGCGGCGTCCGGTGCGGCGGTGGTGGAGGCGCAGGCGGTGAGGAGGGCCGCGGTGAGCAGTAGGACGGAAGCGTGGCGCAGGTGCATGAAGGTGGTCTCCCGGGTCCGGGGCGGGCCGTTCTGACGGGGTGTCGGGTGGCACGCCGTTCGGATGCTTCCCACTCCTCCCCGTTCCGCACCGTGCGGCACGTCCTCCGCTCCAGGGCGGATAGGCTCGTCCGCCGGGGGAGCGATCAAGGGGTGGGGTTTGGCTGAGGTGCGGCACGCGTTGTTGATCGGCGTGGGGGAGACCCCCGACGCGGAGCGGGAGTTCGGGTCGCTCGCGGAGCCGGTCGCCGCCGACCTGGCCGCGATGCGTACGGCGCTGGAGGAGTCCGGGTACCTCGTCGAGACCGTCACCGGGCGGGAGGCCGGGCGCTCGGGCATCGCCACCGCGATCGAGGAGGCGGCCTCCGCCGTCCCCGAGGGCGGCACCTTCCTGCTGTACTTCTCCGGCCACGGCGTCCGCCACGGCCGCACCGACTACCTCGTTCCGGCCGACGCCCGTGCCCCGGTGGAGGGGCCGTGGCGCCGCTCGCACCTGGAGTCGCTGCTCCCGGCCGACGTCAGTGACTACCTGACGGACTGCCGGGCCGGCCTGGTGCTCTGGCTGATGGACGCCTGCCGCGACTCGCTGAACGGGGCGGACGAGGGGTTCGGCACCGCCGTCACCCGGGGCCAGCCCGTCGGCCGCTACGCCGTCGTGGTCGGCTGTTCCCCGGGCCAGCGCAGCGGTTACTCGGAGGAGGGAAGCTTCTTCACCCGCGGCCTCGCCGAGGCGCTCGGTTCGCTCTCCGCTCCGAGGACGGTCCAGGAGGTGTTCGAGGCGGCCCGGGCCAGGACGGTCCGTTCGGCGGCGATGGCGGGGCACCGGCAGGACGCCTGGATCCGCTACGGCGCCGATCAGGAGGAGGCGGCCAGGGGGACCGAGATCTGCGGCGGACGGCAGCTGCTGAAGGAGTGGGAGGCGGCGGTCACGGCACCCGCCCTCTGGGAGGTGGTGGCGCCCGGTCAGGAGGAGGTCGTCGATCGGCTGCGGCAGGTCCTGGTGGAGCTGGTGCGGGACTGCGCGCGGTCGGTGCACCGTGCGCAGTCCCGGCTTCCGGACCCGTGGGCCGACGAGGACTTCCCGCTGCGGCTGCTGCGGGTCCTGCCGCAGCTGTTGCCGCGGGGCCGGGGCAGCTGCCTGCCGGTCGAGGTCGCCGCACTCGCCGCCGCGCCCTTCCTGCACGAGCAGGCGCGGGCCGACCGCTGGTTGCAGCTGGCCGAGATCGAGCCGCTGAGCGCCGAACGCCGCCCGGGCGGCGGACAGTTGAGACGTCACCTGGAGCAGGTGCACGACCACTACCGCCACCTGGCCCGCCGGCTGGAACGCTGCCAGGAGGGCAATCGGCCCGGGGACGCCGAGGCCTTGGCGCTCTGGCTGGCCCACCGGTGGGTCAACGAGCGGTTCGAGACGGACGCGGTCGCCGTACCGGCGCGGGCGGCCGGGGAGTTCGCGGAGCTGGTGGCCGGATCGCGCTCAGCCGAGTTCGTCGCCGCACTGCGGGAGTTGGCGGGCCAGATCGGGCTCGACCTGCCCGCCGAGTCGGAGGCGGTGCGGGAGGAGGTCCGGATCCGCCCGTTCGGCCTGGCCGCGCAGTCCTTGCGGATCCGTCCGTTGGCGGCCCTGCTCCGGTTGGCGGCCGCCCTGGCCGCCGACGCGCGGGCGCTGCCTTCGGTGGTCGCCGACCACCTGGCGGTCTCCGACCCGGTGACGCCCGACCTCCTGCTGCGGGTGGTCCGGGAGACGGAGTGGGAACGCGACGCCCAGGGGCTTCTCCACCTGTACCTGGTGAGTCCGCACCAGGCCGTGCACGCCGCGATGGCCGAGGTCGTCGAGCGGGCCGACCGCATCGCGGAGGGCATCGGCCGGGGGCGCGAACGGCTGCCGGCCCGGGAGGCGGACCTGCTGGCGGCCGTTCCGCAGCGCGTGACCGACAACCATCTGGAGGCGGGCTCGCGGGACGGGCGGGCCCGGTACGAGGTCCCGTTGTTGCGCTTCCAGTTGGCGCAGTCGGAGGTGCGGGAGCTGTTGATGGGTCGGCAGTTGTACGGGGAGCCGGAGTTGGCGATCCGTGAGCTGTACCAGAACGCGATGGACGCCTGCCGCTACCGGGAGATGCGCTGGCGGTACCTGCGGTCCAAGGGGCCGGTGCCGGTGCCGTGGACGGGGCGGATCGCCTTCACCCAGGGGGTGGACGGGGCGGGGCGGCGGTACGTGGAGTGCCGGGACAACGGTGTGGGGATGGGCCGTGAGCAGCTGAAGTCGACGTTCACGCGGGCGGGGCGGCGGTTCGAGCAGTCGCGGTCCTTCCGGCGGGAGCAGGCGGCCTGGCTGCGACACGACCCGGAGCTGCGCCTCTACCCGAACTCGCGTTTCGGGATCGGGGTGTTGAGCTATTTCATGCTCGCCGAGGAGATGACCGTGGTCACCCGCGAGGTCCTCCCGGACGGCGCGGTGGCCCCGCACGCGCTGCGGGTGGAGATCCCCAGCAGCGGCAGCCTCTTCCGGATCCAGCAGCAGACCGATCCCACGGAGGACGACCTCCCGGAGGGTGGCACCCGGGTACGGCTCTACCTGCGCCAGGACGCGGACCTGGCCGAGCTGTCCTGCGTGGCGACGCTGGACCGCCAGGTGGCGGTCAGCGAGTTCGCGATGGAGGCGAGGGACGGGCACCTGGCGGAGGAGTGGGTGGCGGACGTCCTGCGCCCGGGCCCGTGGAACGCCGACGGGGACGCCCAGCCGGCGGTGGACAGGACGCTCTGGTGGGTGCGGGGGAACGGGGCCGTGCTCTGCGACGGCATCGTCTCCGACCGGTGGCCGACCGGGTACGTGCTGAACCTGACCGGGCCGCGGGCCGGGCGGCTGAGCGTGGACCGCAAGACGCTGCAGGGGTACGACCGGGAGTGGGAGACGGTCACGTGCCTGGCGGGGCTCGACGCGCTGATCGCCTGGCCCCGGATCAGCATGGAGTGGTTCTGGCATCTGGAGCTCCGTGAACTCCCCCTGGCCCGGGCTCTCTGGCCGAGGCTGAAGGACCGGGGCCTGGCCGTGCCGGTGAGTGTGGAGCGGGAGGAGGAGGGCCGCTACGTCCGCTTGGGCGAGGCCGGCTGGTGCCATCTCGACCGAGCCCCTCATGCCACGGACCTGCACGGGCTCTCCGACTCCCTGTCCTCCGCGCTCATCGACTGGCGCACGGCCGCCCGGTGGGCGGCCCGGGCCTCGGAGCGGCAGGTGCCGCCGCGCCTCCTCACGGGCTACCCCGTCGCCGCACCCGGGGACATCGCCAGGGCCGAGGTCCTGGCCGACGGTTGGAAGGCGGTCCTGCGGGAGGCCTCCGGCCGGGGTCTGAGCCTGGGCGACTTCCAGCGTGAGGGACGCGCTCTGCGGATCTGCCACCCGGAGCTGGCCGCTCCACGCCTGACACCGGAGCTGGCACGGGTCGGCCTGTCCGACGGTGACCTGCCCCTGATCGACGCGCTCGACTGGAGGCTGCCGGCACAGCAGACGGACCGGAGCTTCTTCCCACGCATGTGGCACTCCGAGCTGGACGGCCTGCTCTGGGCGTCCATGCTGCTCCGTCGACCGCTGGGTGAGCTGGTCGACCGCTTGCACCGGCTCGCGCCGCTGCACGGCCTGGAGCTTCCCACCGTCCCGGACCACCACCGGGACCACGTGACCACGGCGGCGGAGATCGGCATGCTGTACGTCGACACCGGTCGGGTCACGACGTACTGGGACGTGTTGGAAGTGGCTCCGGACGGTGACGTGGTGGCCGTTCTGGACACCCTGGAGGCATTCGGCTGGCTCGGGTGGAGGTGCCCGGACCGGTCGGCGGTCACGGCCTGGTCGGTACTCCCCGCCGAAGTGCGCTCGGCGCTCACGAAGCTGATGGTCCGCCGGGAGGACGGCTGGCAGCTGCTGCCCCTGGCGGAGGTGGCCCTGGCGCGCGAGCTGGAGATCACCGTGCGGCGGGCGGCCGAGCTCGTCGCCGAGCTGGCGGGGGAGTTGGGCCTGGCCCGTGCTCCGGGGCCCGAGCGAGGGGAGTCACTGGACGAGCTGATTCCCTCCCGGGTCACGGCCGCGATGTGTTCCGATCGGGAGCAGACGGAGACCGGGCTCGGGGCAATGGTGCGGGCAAGCCTGTTCGCACACCCCGACAAGGTGGTCGAGGCGGCGGCGGAGCTGAGCCGGCTGGGTGTCCCGCTGCCGCCCGGGAGCGAGCTGATCCAGGAGTGGCGGGAGCTGCGCCTCCAAGCCAAGGTCGTGCTGGCGAACGGCACCTCCGAGGGCGAGGACAGGCTCACTCCGGCCGAGCGCATGACCGAAGCGGGCCTGTTCGCCGCTGCGCGGCGTCTGGGCGAGCCGCTGGAGGAGGTCTGGGCGCTGGCCCGGACGATGGCGGACCGGTTCGGGCTCCCCTGCCCGGAGCTTCCACCGGGCCTCGCCGGCTTCCGGCCCGGCCCGCAGCACAGCAGGGCTCTGCTGGAGACCGGCGAGCCCGATCCGTTCGCCCTGCGGGTGGATCTCCCCGCCGACCAGCCGAAGTGGAAGCAGCTGACCGGCGAGCTGCTGGCCGAGTTCGCCGGCCTGGAGGGCAGGCGCGACCCCGGGGACGCGTACCGGGAGTTGGCGAGGGTCCGCGATTTCGGCGCGCTGGTACCGGAGCTGACGTCCGAGCAGATCGCCGCGTTGCACTCCGCCTCGTGCGACGCACCCACCCGCGCAGCGCTGAAGGACGACTACCGGGTCAGCGATTCCGGCACTCCGCTGGTGCCGTTGGACCTGGTGAGCATCGCCGGCCGGCTCGGCGAGTCGGTCGCCGAGGTGTGGCGGCGGATCGAGCCCTACCTCCCGCTCGGCCCGGCGCCGCAGGTGCCGGAGCGGCCCGACGTGCTGCCGCTCTGGCAGGACTTCGCGATCCTCTCCGTGTACCTGGACGGGCTGCTCCCGGCCGTCACGGGGCGGGTGAGCCGCGAGCACGTGGCGTTCGTGGCGGGGGAGATCGGGGAGGGCGAGGAGTGGGTCTGGGACCGGCTGGAGCTCTACCGGGGAATGTTCGGGCTGGACTTGGGAGAACGGAAGCAGGATGGCTGAGCACAGGTTCGAGGAGCCGTACGTCGAGCAGCGGCTGCCCGACGCGCCGCAGGCGGACTACACGCGCACGGAGGACGGCAAGGGCGTCCGAGTGGTGGGCCCGTGCCCGCGGTGCCAGGGGCGGACGGAGACCAACTGGGCCCACGGGCTGGCGGGCACCGGGACGAAGGCGATCTTCCGGCGGAACCGGGCGGTGCCCGCCGAGCCCCTGCCGGAGGTGCACTACTGCGAGTGCGGCTACCCCCATCCGGGGATGGCGCCGAACGCCCCGTTCGCCGGCTGCGGCGCGAGCTGGCAGATCGGGGTGGCGCCGTGAGCGAGCAGGCGGACCGCCGATGGGAGGCGCTGGCACGGGAGTTGGAGTTCACCCAGCTGCCGGAGCTGCGCAAGCAGGCCGAGGGCTGGCGCAACGGGCTGTCGGGCCTGGCCGCCCTGGTGGCCGTGCTGACGGTCCTCAAGGGGAGGGACGGGCTGGCCGAACTCCCGGACGGGCTGCGCAACCTGGCGGGCATCGCGGTCGCCACCGCCTTCGTGCTGCTGGTCTCCGGGACGCTGCTCGCCGTCCGGGCCGCGCACGGCAGCCCGGGGGAGACCATCCTGCGCAACGGGCCGCGACTGCGGGCCTGGACGGACCGGGAGATCGGACGGGTCACCAAGGGTCTGCGGAGGGCGACCTGGTGCTGCGTCGGCGGTCTGGTGGCCGTCACGGCGGCCGTGGCGGTGGCCTGGTTCGGGGCGCCGCCCGCGCCCGCGCACCCGGTGCGGGTCGGTGAGGTGTGCGGCGATCTGGTCTCGGCCGGGCCGGACGGGATCGTGCTCAAGGTGAACGGCGAGGAGAAGCGGCTGGCCCCCGGGACCGTGACGGCGGTGGGCAAGTGCGCCCAGCAGTGAGGCGCGGGTAGCCGGTACCGCTCCGTCAGGGCGGGTCAGGGGGCGAGCGCCTCGTCCAGGGCGTGGAGTGCGCGCTCGAACCCGTGGTCGGAGGTGGCGGCGAAGCCGATCAGCAGGCCGCCGGGGCGGCCCGCGGCGGCGGCCGGGTCGTGGTGGAGCTCCGTCAACCCGCGCAGGGCGATGCCGAGTTCGGCGCAGCGGGCCAGCAGGGCGGCCTCCTCGCGGTCGGTGGTGGCCAGGGTGTGCAGTCCGGCGGGAACCCCGTGCGGGGTGAAGTCCGGGTGGCGGTCCAGGAGCCGGTGCAGCAGGAGGCGGCGCCGGCGGTAGCGGAGCCGGGCGGCGCGGATGTGCCGGTCGTAGGCGTGGGTGTCGATCAGCTCGGCCAGCACGAGCTGGCCGAGGGTCTCGGTGTAGAGGTCGGCCCGCTCCTTGGCCTCGACCACGGGGCGCACCAGGTGCGGGGGCAGGGCGAGCCAGCCCAGGCGCAGGGCGGGGCCGAGGGTCTTGGAGGCGCTGCCGCAGTAGGCCGTGCGGTCGGGGGCCAGCGCCTGGAAGGCGCCGACCGGGCGGCGGTCGTGGCGGAACTCGCCGTCGTAGTCGTCCTCGATCACCAGGCCGTCCGTGCGGCGGGCCCAACTCGCCAGCGCCCGGCGGCGGTCGGGGTGCAGCGGCACACCGGTCGGGTACTGGTGCGAGGGGGTGAGCAGGACCGCCGGTGCCGTCAGGGTCTCCACCCGGGCGCCGTCGCCGTCCACCGGGACGGGCAGCACCCGCAGCCCCGCGCGGGCCACCACCTCACGGTAGGTGCGGTGGCCGGGGTCCTCGGCCGCCAGCTCGGTGACGCCGGAGGCCCGCAGCACCTCGGCCAGCAGGCCGATCGACTGGTAGAACCCCGAGGTGATCACCACCTGGTCCGGCGTGGTCAACACCCCTCGGGTGCGGCCGAGTTGGGCGGCCAGAGCGGCACGCAGCTTGGGCCGGCCCTGCGGGTCGCCGGGGCCGAAGTCCGCGGGACGGGCCCCGGCCAGCACCCGCCGGGTGGCGGCCAGCCAGGCCCGGGCGGGGAAGGCGCTGCCGTCGGGCGTGCCGGGTCCGAGGTCGTGGAGGACGGGCGGGGCCGGGCGGGCGGCGGCCGCGAACGCGGAGACGGTGGGCGGGAGTTCGGCGACGGTGGTGGCCGCGCCCGGCCGGGTGAGCAGCAGGCCCTCGGCCACCAGCTGGTCGTAGGCGGCGGTGACGGTGCCGCGGGCCAGGCCGAGTTCGCGGGCCAGGGCCCGGGTGGAGGGCAGGGCCGAACCGGGGCCGAGGCGGCCCTCGCGGACGGCGGTCCGCAGGGCGTGCTCCAGCCCGGCCTGCCGGCGGCCCGGGCCGAGGGCACCGACGTCCAGGTGCAGGTCGAGCGCACGGGGCGCGTGGTTCGCCGACGTACTGGACCAGTCCTCCGCCATGGAACTGGACCTTACCCCTGGTCCGGAAGCTGCTTAGCGTGAGATGCGTCCCTCTCGTGAACCGCCTTGGAGAGCCCCGTGCCCGTCATCGCCCACCTCAGCGACACCCACCTGGACGGCTCGCCGCGGGCCGCCGACCGCACCCGCGCGGTGATGGCGTACCTCGACGCGCTGCCGTACGACCTGGACGCCGTGCTGGTCAGCGGTGACGTCGCGGACCACGGCAGCCCGGCCGAGTACCGGGAGGCCCGGGAGCTGCTGAGCACCCGTCACCCGCTGCTGGTCCTGCCGGGCAACCACGACGAGCGCGCGGCCTTCCGCTCCGTCCTGCTGGGCGAGGACCCCGTGGGGGCGGACGGTGCACCCGTGAACCGGCTGCACGTCGCGGAGGGGTTCGCCGTCGCCCTCTGCGACTCGACCCGCCCCGGGCGGGACGACGGGTGGCTGGACGAGGGGACCTTGGAGTGGCTGGACGGCGCGCTGGGTTCGGTGCGGGTGCCGGCCTTCGTCGCGTTCCACCACCCGCCGGTGCCGCTGGGCATCCCGTACCTGGACGGGCTGCGGCAGTTCGGCGCCGAGCGGCTGGCCGCGGTGACCGCCCGCCATCCGCACGTGGCGGCCTTCCTCTGCGGGCACGCCCACCTGTCGACCGCCACCACCTTCGCGGGCCGCCCCTTGGTGGTGGCCCCGGGCGTGGTGTCGACCGCGCGGCTCCCCTGGGAGGCGCGGCCGACCCCGGACGCGCACGTGCACCGGGGGCTGCCGCCGGCGGTGGCGTTCCACGTCCTGGACGGTGAGGGGCGCTTCGCCACGCACGTGCGCAGCTGCTGAGACGAGCGGGGCACGAACCAGCCAAGCGGTGCACGGGAGACGGCAACTGAGGGGATGTCAGGCTCTCAGGAAACCTTCACGTACCCCTTTCGGAGCCATGTGATGTGTGCCATGGTACATGGCACACTCCCCACCGTGTTCACGTCAGGCGGCAGAACGACAGCACCACTCCCGTCGCCCTTCACGGTCCGCACCCTCAGACGCCGTGCCCCGAATCACGGCTCGCAGACCGGCCCGGAGGCCACTCCATGCGTAGTTCCCCCACGACGAAGGACCTCGTGCGGCTCCTCGTAGCCGCGTTGATCTGTTGTCTGGGTCTTGCCCTGCTCACCCCCACCACCAGGGCCGCGGCCCGCGACACCAAGGGTCCGCAGCCCGTCCCTGCGCCCCGCGCCGGTGCCGCCCCGCAGCCCGCGATCTCCTCCATCGCCCGGGACGCCCGCGCCGAGGACGGCCACGGCGCCGTCGACGCGGCGCAGCGCGCCCCGTTCCAGACCGTCGAGACCCCCGCGAAGAGCGAGCAGATCCGCTCCAAGCTCTCGGCCGGCGCCGCCGCGGCGGCCGCTGCCGCCTGCACCGTCTCCGACTTCACGTCCAAGACCGGCGCCGCGCTGGTCCAGCAGGTCAAGTCGGCCGAGCCCGGCTGCGTGAACACCCTCTTCACCCTGAAGGGTGCGGACGCCCGGGCCGCGTTCCGCGAGGCGCAGATGGTCACCATCGCCGACGCGCTGCGCGCCAATGTCGCCAACTACCCCGGCGACAACAGCACGTCCACCCTCCAGCTGGTGCTCTTCCTGCGGGCCGGCTACTTCGTCCAGTGGTACGACACCGCCGTCGGCGACTACGGCCCGGCCCTGAAGAGCTCCATCGAGGGCGCACTCGACGCCTTCTTCGCGGCCCCGCGCTCGGCCGACGCCAATGACGCCAACGGCAACATCCTGGCCGAGACCGTCACCCTGATCGACAGTTCCCAGCGCAACGCCCGCTACCTCTACGTGGTGAAGCGCCTGCTGGCCAACTACACGAACTCCTACAACAGTTCGTGGTACATGGTCGCCGCGACCAACAACGCCTACAACGTGCTGTTCCGCGGCCACCAGATGGACGACTTCCTGCCCGCCGCGCAGGCCGACCCGGCGCTGTTCACCGTGCTGCGCGACTTCGCCGTCGCCCACGACGACCTGCTCGGCACCGACCAGTGGTACCTGGCGGCCAACGCCGGCCGCGAGCTCGGCCGCTTCCTGCGCCACGACGCGCTGAAGCCGACGGTCCGCCCGCTGGTCAAGGAGCTGCTCGGCCGCAGCAGCATCACCGGCCGCACCGGCTCGCTCTGGATCGCGCTGGCCGAGATGGCCGACTCCTACGACCAGGCCAACTGTGCCTTCTACGAGGTCTGCGACCTGGCCGCCAAGCTCAAGGCCGCCGTCCTGACGGTCAAGTACACCTGCAGCCCGAGCATCCGGATCGTCGCCCAGGAGATGACCGAGGCCAACCTGGCCGCGGCCTGCACCAGCCTGACCAGCCAGGACGCCTACTTCCACAAGGTCGTCCAGGACAAGGGCCCGGTGGCGGACGACAACAACACCTCGATCGAGGTCGTGGTCTTCAACTCCAGCGCCGACTACAAGAGTTACGCCGGGAAGATCTTCGACATCTCCACCGACAACGGCGGCATGTACCTGGAGGGCAAGCCCGAGGTGGCCGGCAACCAGCCGCGCTTCGTCGCCTACGAGGCGGAGTGGCTCCGCCCGGACTTCCAGATCTGGAACCTGAACCACGAGTACACCCACTACCTCGACGGCCGCTTCGACATGTACGGCGACTTCAGGGCCGGGCAGACCACGCCGACCGTGATGTGGGTCGAGGGCTTCGCCGAGTACGTCTCCTACTCCTACCGGGGCGTCACGTACGACCGGGCGGTCACCGAGGCCGGCAAGAACACGTACAAGCTCAGCACGCTGTTCGACACCACCTACGACAACTCCGACTCCACCAAGGTCTACCAGTGGGGCTACCTGGCGGTGCGCTACCTGCTCCAGTCCCACCCGCAGGACGTGACCGCGCTGCTGGCCGAGTACCGCACCGGTGACTGGGCCGGTGCCCGCACCCTGCTGACCTCGACCATCGGCACCCGCTACGACGCCGACTTCGCCGCCTGGCTGGCGAAGTGCGCGGCCGGCGACTGCGGCAGCACCGCCCCGGTCAACCAGGCCCCCTCGGCCGGCTTCACCGCCCTGGCCACCGGCCTGTCGGTCAACTTCACCGACGTCTCCGTCGACCCGGACGGCAGCATCGCCTCCCGCGCCTGGGACTTCGGCGACGGCACCTCCACCACCACGGCCAACCCGACCAAGGTCTACACCGCGGCCGGCACCTACACCGTGAAGCTCACCGTCACCGACGACAAGGGCGCCACCGCCAGCACCAGCAAGCCGGTCACCGTGGTGGCGCCGCCCAAGGGCGAGTGCACCTCGGCCCGGACGGACGAGTTGGGCAAGAACTGCCAGCGCTCGAACGTCTCCGCCACCGCGGGGAACCACAGCGCCTTCTTCGTCTTCCTCCCGGCCAAGGTCAACTCGCTGAAGATCACCGTCTCCGGCGGCACCGGCGAGGCCGACCTCTACTACAACCCCAACGGCTGGGCCACCACCTCCGACTGGACCGCCCGCTCGGTGAAGACCGGCAACGCGGAGACCCTCACCATCAAGAAGCCGCCGGCCGGCTACGTCTACATCAGCCTCTTCGCGGCCAAGAGCTTCGAGGGCGTCACCGTCAAGACCGAGTTCTGAGCGGCCGGTTGACCTCCCGCTGAACCGAACGGCCCCGCCCACCGCGACCCGGTGGGTGGGGCTTTCGGCTCGCTTCCTCAGTGCTCGGCGAAAGCGGCGGCCAGACGGCGCAGGCCCTCCTCGATCTCCTCGGGGGAGTGGGTGGTGAAGGACATCCGCAGGGTGCGCGGGTCCGGGTCGACGGCGTGGAACGGGGCACCGGGGACGTACGCCACGTCGTGCCGGACGGCGGTGGCGAGCAGCTCGGTGGCGTCGTAGCCCTCGGGCAGGGTCACCCAGAGGAACATGCCGCCCTCGGGCCGGTTCCAGCTGCTGCCCGGAGGAAGGGCCTTGGGCAGCCCGGCGAGCAGCGCGTCGCGCCGCTCCCGGTAGGCCGCGGTGATCTTCGCGAGGTGCGCGTCCAGGTCGGCGTCGCGCAGGTACCGGGCGGCGGCGGCCTGGTCGATGGTGGAGGTGTGCAGGTCGGCCGACTGCTTGACCACCGTGCAGGCCCGGCGCAGCGCGGCCGGCGCGCGCAGGTACCCGAGCCGCAGGCCCGGCGCGAGCACCTTGGAGAAGGAGCCCAGCAGCACGGTGCGGTCCTCGGCCCCGGGCAGTCCGACGATCCACGGCTGCGGCTCCCCGTCGAAGCGCAGCTCGCCGTACGGGTCGTCCTCGGCGATCCAGAAGCCGTACCGCCCGGCCAGCTCGGCCACTCGGCGGCGGCGCTCGGCGGGGAGCGTACGGCCGGTCGGATTCTGGAAGTTGGGCACCAGGTAGAGCAGCTTGGGCCGCTCGGCCGCCACCACCTCCTCCAGCGCCTCCGGGACCAGCCCCTGCTCGTCGGTCGGCACCGGCACGACGCGGGCCCCCGCGAAGGCGAAGGCCTGGAGCGCGGCGAGGTAGCACGGATCCTCGACCAGCACCACGTCCCCCGGCTCCAGCAGCGCCGTGATCAGCAGCGTCAGCCCCTGCTGCGACCCGGTGGCCACCACCAGGTCCTCCGCCCCGGTCGCCAGCCCACGCTCCGTCAGCCGCTCGGCTATCGCGGCCCGCAGCGCCGGATCGCCCTCGGTGGTGGAGTACTGCAGCGCCTGGTCGGGAGTCTCCGCCAGTACCCGGTCGAAGGCCGCGCGGAGCCCGGCGACGTCGAACAGCTCGGGGGCCGGCAGCCCGCCTGCGAACGACACCACCTCCGGGCGGGCGGTCAGGGCGAGGATCTCCCGCACGGCGGAGGGCGCCACGGAGGCGGCCCGGCTGGCGAACGACGGCAGCTCGGCTCTGGTCATGTCCCGAGCGTACGAGGTGACCCGGTCCGGTTCGACCCCCTTTCCACGGCTTGAGAATCGGACCTCCACCTGCCGGGGCGTCAGCCGCGGGGGAGGACCAGGGACTGGATGTCGGGGAGGGTGCGCCAGTCGCTGGTGGCGATCGAGGCGTGGGCGGCGGCGAGTTGGGTGATGCGGGCGCGGGCCTGGTCGGGGGTGGGGGTGGTGGCGGAGATGGCGGGGGCGACGTTGTGGGCGTCGGTCATCACCAGGAGGTAGTGATTGCGGTCGTACCAGGAGAGGTCGGCGCCGTTGGTGAGGTAGGCGGCGGCGTCGCCGTCGAAGACGGCGAACCAGGGGCGGATGGTGGTGTCGGCGTACTTGGTGCGGGGGTCACCGGTGGCGGCGCCGTGGACGGCGGGGAAGACCTGGGCCTGGGAGAGGCGGCCGGCGGCGGCCAGGTCGCGGAGGTGGCGGGCGTACTCGACGTCGGTGTGCAGGGTGTCGAAGGGGTTCTGCTCCTCGACGGTGCCCGGGATGACGTGCAGCAGGACGCGGCCGGCGAGGGCGGCGCGGGAGGGCCAGGCGCCGGCGCGGGAGGCGGCGTCCAGGGTGGGGTGGGCGCCCAGGAGGTCGGCGGGGCGGAAGACGGCGGGGCCGAGGTGGGCGGCGATCAGGGCGTCGAGTTGGGCCGGGCCCATGCCGCGGTTGGCGGCGAAGCCGCCCTTGAGTTCGAGCTTGACGACCAGGGGGCCCGAGGTGGGGTGGGCGCCGAGCCAGAGGCGGATGTCGTCGAGGCAGTGTTCGAGGTTCTTGTTGCCGGAGCCGGTGTAGAGCTGGGCGGCGGAGGTGGCGGCGACGCAGTTGTTGGCGTTGCCGAGGGGGTTGGAGTGGCTGACCTTCCACTCGGTGGTGACGGTGTCGGTCCAGGCGTCGAGCTCGATCAGGGAGGTGCCGGTGTCCAGGGCCTTGGCCAGGTAGGGGAAGGCGGCCGGGTCGTAGGTGTTGTGGATGCCGACCGTGGTGGCGCCGATGAAGGGGAGCGGGCCGGCGGGGGCGGCGGAGGCCGGGGCGTGCGGCAGGAGCGCGAGGGTGGCGGCGGCGAGCAGGGCGGCGGCGGTCCGACGGAGCGTCAAGGGTCTCTCCAGGAAGCAGGGGTGAGGGCAGCTCAGGGTGGACCATGGGAGTGGACGCGCGGTGACATGACAAGGAAGTTGGCAGGAAGCGTACGCCACGGGCGCCTTGACCCCGGCATGCCAGGGCCTCACCATCGTGCTGGCGCGCGCCGCAGCTCCTCCCTCCATTCCGTCCTACCGGACCCCCACAGGAGGACAGTCATGCGACTGCCCCGTCGCGGAAAGCCCGCCGTGGCTGCTGCCGCGCTGCTCGCGCTCGCCCTGGCCGTGCCGCTCGGCACCGACGCCAGCGCCAAACCCCTTGCGCCGAACGAGAGTTCCGTCGCGGACGAGACCATCACCCAGTACGCCGTCGACGGCCCGAGCACGGTGGCCGACCGCTCGGCGATCGCCGCCACGGGGGTGTCGATCGACGAGGTGGACGCCCGCTCGGTGGTGGTGTCGGCCACCAAGGGCGAGGCGGCCCGACTGCGCACCATGGGTTGGAAGTTGACCGCCCTTCCGGGCCAGGAGAGCCAGCAGCTCCCGGGCGCGAAGGACATCACGATCAACGACTTCCCGAGCAAGGACTCGATGTACCACAACTACGCCGAGGCGACGGCGGAGATCAACGCCCTGGTGGCCAAGTACCCGGCCATCATGAGCAAGCGGGTGATCGGCAAGTCCTACGAGGGCCGCGACCTGTTCGCCATCAAGATCAGCGACAACGTGGCCACCGACGAGGCCGAGCCGGAGGTGCTGTTCACCGCCCACCAGCACGCCCGCGAGCACCTCACCGTCGAGATGGCGCTCTACCTGATGCACGAGTTCGGCGACAAGTACGCCACCGACAGCCGGATCGCGGGCGTGGTGAACAGTCGCGAGATCTGGATCGTGCCGGACGTCAACCCGGACGGCGGCGAGTACGACATCGCCACCGGGAGCTACCGCAGCTGGCGCAAGAACCGGCAGCCCAACTCCGGCTCCAGCAGCGTCGGCACCGACCAGAACCGCAACTGGGACTACAAGTGGGGCTGCTGCGGCGGCAGTTCGAGCTCCACCTCCAGCGAGACCTACCGGGGCAGCGCGCCGGAGTCCGCCAAGGAGGTGAAGGTGGTCTCCGACTTCGTGCGCAGCCGGATCGTCGGCGGCAAGCAGCAGATCACCGCCGCCATCGACTTCCACACCTACAGCGAGCTGGTGCTCTGGCCGTTCGGGTGGACGTACAACGACACCGCGCCGGGCATGACCACCGACGAGCGCAACACCTTCGCCACCCTCGGCAAGACCATGGCGGCCAGCAACGGCTACACCCCCGAGCAGTCGAGCGACCTCTACATCACCGACGGGACCATCGACGACTGGCTGTGGGGCGCGCAGCGGATCTTCGCCTACACCTTCGAGATGTACCCGACCGGCAGCGGCGGCGGCGGCTTCTACCCGCCCGACGAGGTCATCAGCCGGGAGACCAGCCGGAACCGGGACGCGGTGCTCAAGCTGCTGGAGACGGCGGACTGCATGTACCGGGTGATCGGCAAGCAGCAGCAGTACTGCGGCATCGCGTCCTGATGACCGCACCGTGAGTTCGCTCCGCCGGCCGGGCCTGCCCGGGTCCCGGCCGGCGGGGCGTCAGGAGGAACGTCAGGACGCCGCGGAGACCCGGGAGTTGACCAGGCGCAGGGCCGCCTCGGAGGGTGACCCCGGTTCGGCGGTGTAGACGACCAGGAACTGGGCCGTGTCGTCCGGGACCAGCAGGCACTCGTAGTCGAGGGTGAACTCCCCGGCCGCCGGGTGCCGCAGGTGGTAGCGGCCGTGGTTCTTCTCCCGCACCTCCTGGGCCTCCCAGTGCCGCCGGAAGTCGTCGCTCTCGGCGGAGATCCGGGTCAGGAAGTCGTGGAACTCCGGGTCGCACTGGTGGCGGCCGTGGTCCATCCGCAGCTGGGCCACCAGGTCGGCGGCCTTGGTCTCCCAGTTGACGTACCGTTCGCGCACCACGGGGTGGCAGAACGCCAGCCAGGTCTTGTTGCGCCGGGCGGGCGGGAGGGCGTCGAGGTCGACGTCGAGCAGAGCGGCGAAGGGCTCGTTCCAGGCCAGGATGTCGGTGCGGCGGCCGAGCACGAAGGCCGGGGTGTCCGCCATCGAGTCGAGGAGCCTGCGGAGCCCGGGGCGGACCTGCTGGGCGGGGCGGGCGCCGGTGTGGTCGGGGCGGACCAGGTGCAGCAGGTGCTGGCGCTCGAACTGGTCGAGGCGCAGCGCCGTGGCGACCGCGTCGATCACGGTGTCGGAGACGTTCTCCGCGCGGCCCTGCTCGAAGCGGACGTAGTAGTCGACGGAGACCCCGGCCAGCTGGGCCAGCTCCTCGCGGCGCAGGCCGGGCACGCGGCGGCGCTCGCCGTACTGGCGCAGGCCGGCGTCCTCGGGCTTGATCCGTGCTCGGCGGGAGCGCAGGAAGGTGCCTAGTTCTGCTCGGTTGCCCATGGGGACGATCCTACGGTGGGTGGGTGTGGTGCCGGAGGGTGGTTCTCGCAGACCTAGGTTGGACGGTTCCCAGGTCGAACGGGGTGCTGGGTGAGTCGCGGGGGGACGGGCAGCATGGTCGGTGACAGGAAGACCGTGACCATGGAGGGTCCATCCCGATGAGCATCACCACCGTCCCCGCGTACGCCGCGCCCGCCCCGAAGGCCCCGCTGGAGCGGACCACGGTGCCGCGCCGCCCGGTCGGCGAGCACGACGTCCTGATCGAGATCAAGTACGCCGGCATCTGCCACTCCGACATCCACCAGGTGAACGAGGACTGGGGCCAGGCCCCGTTCCCGATGGTGCCCGGCCACGAGATCGCCGGGATCGTCGCCGAGGTCGGCCCCGGTGTCACCCGGTACGCGGTCGGCGACCGGGTCGGCGTCGGCTGCTTCGTGGACTCCTGCCGGGAGTGCGTCAACTGCCTGGCCGGGGTGGAGCAGTACTGCCTCAAGGGGATGAGCGCGACCTACCCGGTCAGCTCCGACGGGCAGCCCGCCTACGGCGGCTACAGCAGCCACATCGTGGTGGACGAGAACTACGCGCTGCGCATCCCGGAGGGCATCGACCTGGCCGAGGCCGCCCCGCTGCTCTGCGCCGGCATCACCCTCTACTCGCCGCTGAAGCACTGGCAGGCGGGCCCCGGCAAGAAGGTGGCGATCGTCGGGCTCGGCGGGCTCGGCCACATGGGCGTGAAGATCGCGCACGCGCTCGGCGCCGAGGTCACCGTGCTCAGCCAGAGCCTGCGCAAGAAGGAGGACAGCCTCCGGCTCGGCGCCACCGACCACCGGGCCACCTCCGACCCGGCCACCTTCGCCGAACTGGCGGGCTCCTTCGACCTGGTGGTGAGCACCGTCTCGGCCGTGCTGCCCTTCGACGACTACCTGGGTCTGCTGAAGACCGACGGCACGCTGGTGAACGTCGGCGCCCCGGCCGACCCGATCACGCTCAACCTGTTCTCGCTGATCGGCGGCCGCCGCTCGCTGGCCGGTTCGATGATCGGCGGGATAGCGGAGACCCAGGAGATGCTGGACTTCTGCGCCGAGCACGGGCTGGGCGCCGAGATCGAGGTGATCTCGGTGGAGCAGATCAACGAGGCGTTCGCCCGGGTGCTGGCCGGTGACGTGCGGTACCGCTTCGTCATCGACACCGCGACGTTCTGATCCGGTCGTGGTGCTGACGGTGGTGGTCCGCTACCAGGCCCGGGAGGGTCAGCAGGACCGGCTTCGCACCGAGTTGGAGGCGCTGCTGGAGCCGGCCACGGAGTGGCCGGGCTGTCTGGCGTACGAGCTCTACGTGGACCCGAACCGGCCTGAGCGGATGGCGGTCTTCGAGGAGTGGGCCTGCCTGGACAGCTGGGACCACCACCGGCGCTGGTCGGCCGGGCGGACGGCGGGGCTGCTGGCCCGCCCGGCCGCCGTCCGGCTCCAGTACGGGGGCCGCGGGCCCGCTACTTGAGCAGCCGGGAGAGGCGGCGGTCGGCCAGCACCCGGCCGCCGGTCTGGCAGGTGGGGCAGTACTGCAGCGAGGAGTCCGCGAAGTTGACGGACCGTACGGTGTCGCCGCAGCGCGGGCAGCGTTCGCCGGCCCGGCCGTGCACCGCCATCCCGGCCCTCTTCTCCGCCTTGAGCGCGTCGGCGGTGGTCTCGTGCGCCCGGGCCACCGCCGCGCCGAGGGTCTCGCGGATCGCGGTGTGCAGGGCAGTCAGCTGCTCGGGGGTGAGGGTGGAGGCCAGGGCGTAGGGGGAGAGCCGGGCCTCGTGCAGGACCTCGTCGGAGTAGGCGTTGCCGATGCCGGCCAGCACGGTCTGGTCGGTGAGGAAGGTCTTCAGGCGGTGCCGCTGACCGGCGGTCAGCTCGGCGAGCCGCTGCTCGGTGAAGTCCGGCCCGAGCGGGTCGGTGCCCAGCCGGGCCACCCCGGGCACCAGCTGGGGGTCCGTCACCACGTAGGCGGCCAGCCGCTTGGTGGTGCCCTGCTCCGTGATGTCGAAGCCGGAGCCGTCGTCCAGCACGATCCGCAGCGCGAGCGGCCCCCGGCCGGGCCGACCGCCGCCGGCACCCGGCTTGGGGGCCGGGAAGGACGCGCGGTGGCGGATCCAGCCGGCCCGGGCCAGGTGCAGCACCAGGTGCGGCCCGTCCCCGGCCAGCAGGTCGAGGAACTTGCCGTGCCGCCCGACCGAGGTGACGGCCTGTCCGTTCAGCGCCGTCACCGGCGGGTCGAAGGTCTTCAGCACCTGGACCGAGAACACCTCCACCCGCTCGATGGTGCGCCCTGCGGAGTACTCCGCGATCCGCTCGGCCAAGGCCTGCACTTCCGGCAATTCGGGCATGTTGCCCAGCCTAGGTGCGATCGAACGGTGATCATGACGTGACCTGCCGGTGCGCTGATGATCACTAGGGTCGGCGGGTGACGAACGATCCCACTCCCGTGTCCCCGCAGCACAAGCGCCCGGCCTGGCCCCGGAACGCAGCCCTGGCCCTCGCGGCCGCCGCCCTGACCTTCTTCGCGTTCCGGCTCGCCGGCACCTCCGAGGCGGAGGAGGAGCCCGCGGTCGCCGCGGCGTCCCCGAGCGCCCCGGCGTCTCCGAGTGCCCCGGTGTCCCCGGCCACCTCGGCGTCCGCGACCGCCTCGGCCACGGCGAGCCCCGGCGCGTCCGCCTCCGCGAAGCCGCTGTCCACCCGGCCGGTGGTCGCGCTCGACGTGGCCTTCCCCAAGGAGGTCAAGGATCCGGCGGGCGGCGTGTACACCCGGGTGGGGGCCGTGACGCTGAAGAGCTGCACCGAGCCGGACTCGGTCGGCCCCCGGCTGATCGCCATGATCGAGGAGGGCAAGGGCTGCCTGGGGCAGCACGTGGCGCTCTACAAGGACGCCGGGAACAACCAGTTCAACTTCTCGGTCTTCACCATGAAGGACCCCGTCGACGCCCTTCACCTGACCACCGAACTGTCCATGCGTTTCGACGACTACCAGGTCGGGGCCCAGGCGCCGCCGCCGGGCTCGGGACTGGCCACCCTCGCCCCGGACAGCGGGATGGTCCAGGCCTTCAGCGGAGCGGGCCGGGCGATGGTGGCGGGCCTGGGGCAGTGGTCCGACGGCCGGACCGCCGACTACCAGAAGCTCGTTGACCGGCTGGAGCCCCTGCTCAAGGGCGTCGGCGACGCGGTGGCGGCGCACGAGCGGGCTGCCTGACCCGCCGCCTGACCCACTGCCTGACCCACTGCCTGACCCACCGTCAGGCCTGCGGCAGCGCGCGGGCCAGGCGGGTGATGCCCTCGGTGAGGGCGGTGGGGTGGGGTGCGGCGCCGTAGGAGAGGCGGAGGTGGGGGGCGGGGGCCTCGGCGGGGAAGTAGGGGCGGCCGGGGGTGAGGGCGACGCCCTCGCGGCGGGCGGCGGCGGCGAGTTCGCGGTCGTCGGTGCCGTCGGGCAGGCGCAGCCAGAGGTGGTACCCGCCCTGGGGGAGGGGGTCGGGCAGCAGGCCGGGGAGGTGCTGGGCGAGGGCGGTGGCGGCGGTGTGGCGGCGTTCGGCCAGGGCGGCCGAGACGGTCCGCAGCTGGCGGGCCCAGGCGGGGGCGCCGACCAGTTCGAGGGCGGTCTCCTGGAGCGGGCGGGAGACGAAGAAGGAGTCCACCGCCTGGACGGCGCGCAGCCGTTCGAAGGCGGGCCCGCGCGCGGTGAGGGCGCCGACCCGCAGGCTGGCAGAGGTGATCTTGGTCAGCGAGCGGACGTGCACCACCACGCCGTCCGGGTCGTCCGCCGCCAGCGGGGCGGCGGGTGACGGTGCGTCGGCGTGCACCAGCATCCGGGCGAAGTCGTCCTCGATCACGAAGGCCCCGGCGGCCCGGGCGATCCGCAGCACCTCGGCCCGCCGGCCGGCGGCGAGCACCGCGCCGGTCGGGTTGTGGAACAGCGGCTGGCAGACGAAGGCCCGGGCGCCGCTGGCCGCGAAGGCCTCGGCCAGCAGCTCCGGCCGGACGCCGTCCCGGTCCACCGGGACGGGGACCGGCCGCAGGCCGGCCGCCCGGGCCGCCGCCAGGGTGCCGGGGTAGCCGGGCGACTCGATCAGGATGGGGGCGCCCGGGTTGACCAGGGAGCGCAGGGCGGTGGAGAGCGCGCCCTGTCCGCCGGCCGTGATCAGCACGTCCGAGGCGTGCAGGGTGCCGTCGGGGCCGCCGATCTCCCGGGCGAACCACTCACGCAGCTCGGTCAGGCCCTCCACGGGCGGCCGGCCCCAGGCGCCGGGGCGGCGGCCGGCCCGGGCCAGGGCGGCGGCCAGGGCCCGCTCGGGCTGGAGGGAGGGGTGCAGGTAGCCGCTGTTGAGGTCGATCACCTCGGGCGGCTGGACGGCGAGCGAGGTGAGCACGCCGGTGGCGTCGGCACGGCGGTCCGGTCCGGGGGAGGGCTCGGCGGAGAGCGCGACCTCCTGCCAGGAGACATCCCGGGGTTCGGCGGCAGTGGCGGTGCGGGCGGCGGCCTTGAACACCCCGGAGCCCGGTCGGCTGACCACCAGCCCCTCGGCGGCCAGGGCGGCGATGGCCCGGGAGACGGTCACCGGGCTCACCTGGTGCCGGTCGATCAGGGCCCGGCTGGACGGCAGCTTCTCACCTGGAGAGTAGCGGTCCAGATCGTGGCGGAGGATGGCGGCCAGTTCGGTGACGCTGCTACGCTCGTGCATGAGAGCACACGATAGCGCTATTCAGTCCAGCACGATAGCGGTCAGCGGTACCGGGAACACTGCGGGGAGCGCTGCCGGGAACACTGCGGCGGCGGGCGGCACCGTCCGGGCCGCCCTGGGCGTGGTCTGCTTCTCGCTCAGCTTCCCGGCCACCGTCTGGGCCCTCGACGGCTTCGGCCCCTGGACCGCCACCGGCCTGCGCGGCCTGCTGGCCGCCGCCTTGGCCGCCGTCTGCCTCAAGCTCAGCCGGGTCCCGCTGCCCGCCCGCCGGCACTGGCCCGGGCTGGTCGCGGTGGCGCTGGGCTGCGTGCTCGGCTTCCCGCTGCTGACCACGCTGGCGCTGCAGACCTCCTCCACCGCGCACACCGCCGTGGTGGTCGGCCTGCTCCCGCTGGCCACCGCCACCGTCGCCGCGCTGCGCTCGCGCACCCGGCTGTCGCGCACCTTCTGGGGCGCCGCGCTCGGCGGGGCCGCGGTGGTGCTGGCCTTCACCCTCCAGCAGAGCGGCGGCGCGTTCAGCCTGGCGGACCTGTACCTGGCCGGGGCGCTGCTGGTCTGCGCGGTCGGCTACGCCGAGGGCGGCCGGCTGGCCCGGGAGATGGCGGGCTGGCAGGTGATTGGCTGGGCCGTGGTGGCGGCCGCCCCGCTGATGGCCGTGGTGACCGCGCTGGCGCTGTCGGCCGAGCCGGTCCACCTGACGTTCTGTGCGCTGACCGGCCTGGCCTACGTCGCGGCCGTCTCGCAGTTCGGCGGCTTCGTGCTCTGGTACCGGGGCATGGCCCAGATCGGCGTCCCCCGGGCCAGTCAACTCCAGCTCGCCCAGCCGCTGCTGACCCTGTTCTGGGCCGTGCTGCTGCTCTCCGAGGAGCTCCCGCTGGCCGCCCCGGTCACCGCGGTCGGCGTGCTGGCCTGCATCGCGGTCACGCAACGGGCGCGTACCAAGGGGTAGTTGGGGCCGCAAACCACTGTTGTGGTGGCCGGATGAGTGCCACGCTGCCGGGTATGAGATGGACGTTCGAGCGTCAGGCCGGCGTGACCGCCGCCGCCGGTGTCGTGCTGTTGGCCGCCGCGGTGCTGACCTGGCTGCCGGGGCTTCAGCCGTGGGCCGGGAACAGCTGGCTGGTCCTGGGGGAGTTCGGAGTGGTGCTCGGGCTGGCCGTCGCCATGTTCGTGCGGGTGGCCCGCATGTGGCCGACGGACCGGCAGGAGCTGGGCTGGGCGATGCTGAGCGTGCCGCGCACCGTCCTGGGCGGTCTGCTGCTGCTGTTCGTCACCGCAGGAGTGGTCACCGAGTCGAGCATCCGGATCGACGGCGCGCTGCAGGACGCCAGTGCACGGGGCGGGCACTACTACGCCCACGGCGCCACCCCGGAGGGCCCCCGCGGCGAGGTGGAGATCACGCGTGCCCAGTACGAGGAGGTGGCGGAGTCCGACACCCGGGCGATGGAGGCCGCTCCGGCCGCGGCGCTCGCGGTGATCGCCGCCCTCGTGCTGGCCGCCGGGGAGTTGCGGCCGAGGGCCGGCCGCTGAGGACGTCCGCCGGGACGGGCCGCCACCGAGGGCGGGCCCGTCCCTGAGCGGGCGTCGGGCGTGCGGCGTAGGGCTCGGCGTCAGTTGATGCCGGCGGCGGCGCAGGCCTGGGCGTGCTCCGGGTCGCAGATGTCCTCGCGCTTGTACAGGCCGCCCGCGATCACGGTCTCGGCGATCTTGGCCTTGGTGACCACGACCGGGGTGAGCAGCATCGAGGGGATCTGCTCGCCGCCGCTCTCGGTCACCGAGCTGGCCACGCCGGTGATGTCGATGCCGTTGAGCAGGTAGACCGCGATGGAGGCGGCGGTGTCGGCCTCCGGCTTGTACGGCTTGTAGATGGTGTAGGTCTGCTCGCCCGTCAGCAGGCGGCGGATCGCCTCGACCGAGGCGTCCTGGCCGCCGACCGGCACGTTCTTGACGCCGGCGGCCTTGAGCTGGCCGATGATGGCGGTGGCCATGCCGTCGTTGGCGGAGTAGACGGCCTGGAAGCCGTCCTTGCCGAGGGAGTTGACCGCCTCGGTGGTCTTCTGGGCGGCCACCTCCGGCTTCCACTCGCCGGACTGCTCGTAGCCGATCTTCTTGACCTTGCCGTCCAGCACCTTGTGCGCGCCGGCCTTGAACATCGCGGCGTTCGGGTCGGTCTCGGAGCCGTTGATCATCACCACGGTGGACTGCGCGGCCTTCGCCCCGAGCGCGTCCACCAGGGCCTGGCCCTGGAGTTCGCCGGTGCGGTGGTTGTCGAAGGAGACGTACGCGGCGACCTTGCCGGCGGCCAGCCGGTCGTACGCGACCACCTTGACGCCGCGCTTGGTGGCCTCGGCCACCCACGGGGCGGTGCCCTGGGCGTTCACCGGGTCGAGCAGCACCACCTTGACGCCCTTGGCCAGCAGGGCGTCGAACTGCTGCTTCTGCACCGCCTCGTCGCCGTCCGCGTTGGCGTAGTCCACCACGCACTTGGTGCACAGGCCGCCGATGGCCGACTCGATGAGCGGCTTGTCGAAGGCCTCGTACCGGGTGGAGGACGAGCGCTCGGGCAGCAGCAGGCCGATGGTCTTGTTGCCGGTCGAACCGGCCGACTTGCCGTCCTGGCCGCAGGCGGCCAGCGTCAGCGCCGTCGACAGCGCGAGCATGCCGACGAGGGTGCGACGCAGTGGTGCGTTCATGGTGGGTGGTGCCTCCCTGACTGCCTGCCGCAGCGTCGCGGCAGTGCTGAGGGAGTCAAGCCCGTGAGCCGACTTGCCGTCAATAATTAAACCCTACGAAACGGAGCGCGACTCCAATCGTTATGGACTCGAAGGCAGTCGCCCGATTGGTCGGTATATGCCAAGGGCCCGCCTTCACCTTGAGAAGGTGGGCGGGCCCCGGAGGCCTGACGCGGCGTCAGCGTTCGGTGCGCACCACCAGGACGACGGCGGCCACCACGATCGCGCCGCCCAGCAGCACGGGCAGGGTGAGCGGCTCGGAGAGGATCAGCCAGCCGAGCAGCACGGCCACCACCGGGTTCACGTAGGCGTAGGTGGCGACCAGCGGCAGCGGGGCGGCCTGGAGCAGCCAGGCGTAGGCGGTGAAGGCGACGATCGAGCCGAAGACCACCAGGAAGGCCAGGCCCAGCCAGGAGGCGGTGGAGACCTCGGAGGGGTGGAAGCGCTGCGGCTCGCCCTTGAGGAGCGAGACCGCCAGGCAGCCGAGTCCGCCGGCGATCATCTCGTAGGCACTGGTGGCGAAGACGTTGGCGGGCATCGTGATCCGCTTGGCGAGGAACGAGCCGCCGGCCCAGGAGAGCGTGGCCAGCAGGATCAGCGCGACGCCCAGCGGCTTCACCTCGCCGCTCAGACCGGAGCTGGAGAGCACCCCCAGGCCGATCAGGCCGAGCAGCACGCCGGCGACGGTGGTCCAGGCCGGGCGCTGCCCGGTGGCCCAGCGGGCCAGCACCAGCCAGAGCGGGACGACGGCGATGATCAGCGCGGTCAGGCCGGAGGGCACGTCGCGCTCGGCCAGCACCACCATGCCGTTGCCGCCGAGCAGCAGCATCAGGCCGACCAGGGCGGCGGAGGCCAGTTGGCGGGGCGTCACGCGCAGGGCGGACGTGCCGCTCCTCGCCGCCACCAGGGCGAGCAGCAGCAGGCCGGCGGGTATGAACCGCGCGGTCGCGGAGAGGAACGGGGGCATGGTCTCGACCACGACCCGGATGGCCAGATAGGTGGAGCCCCAGACCACGTAGACCACCGCGAGGGCGGCCCAGACGGCAGGGGTGATGGAGCGGAGGGGGGAGGCGGAGGTGGGGGTGACGGTGGGGGACGTCCTGGCGGAGTGCGCGGATTGCTGGGGCGCGGCGGTCATGAGCCTCTCCTGGATTTGGTGCTGTCGCCGCACATGGCACCACACCCCGCGCCACCTGCGCGAGTTCGTTTGCTGCCAAGCTCGGACGACTTGCTGCCAGCCGGTTGTGCCCCGCGCCCCCGGGACGGCCGCCTTCGCGGTGCCGGAGGGTCCAGGCGTGCGCCGAGTGGCTGACGCCGTCGGTGGGGCTGGGGGCCGGGACGGGACCCGAGTGGTAGTCATGGGACCGGTCCGGCGGGAGGAGGGTGGGGTGGAGTGGGTGGCGGCGCCCGAGTACTGGCTCGGGCGGCTGGCTTTCCAACGGCTGGTCGCCGCCGTCTACTTGCTCGGGTTCGTGGCCGCCGCACGGCAGTTCCGCGCGCTGATCGGTGAGCACGGCATGCTCCCGGTGCCCCGCTTCACGGCCCGGACGGGCTGGCGCCGGGCACCCAGCCTGTTCCAGTTCCACTACACGGACCGGGCGTTCGCCCTCGCCGCCTGGACCGGGGCCGCCCTCGCCGCCGCCGTGCTGGCCGGAGCCGCGGACCGGCTCCCGCTCGGCGCGGCGCTGCTGCTCTGGGCGGTGCTCTGGCTGCTCTACCTCTCGATCGTCAACGTCGGGCAGGCCTGGTACTCCTTCGGCTGGGAGTCCCTGCTGCTGGAGGCCGGCGTCCTGGCCGCCCTCCTCGGCAACGACCGCGTCGCACCCCCGCTCCCGGTGCTGCTGCTGGCCCGATGGCTGCTGTTCCGGGTCGAGTTCGGGGCCGGGCTGATCAAGATGCGCGGGGACGCCTGCTGGCGCGACCTGACCTGCCTGCGCTACCACCACGAGACCCAGCCGATGCCCGGCCCGCTGAGCTGGTTCTTCCACCACCTGCCCGCCCCGCTGCACCGGGTCGAGGCCGCCGCCAACCACGTCGTGCAACTCGCCCTCCCGGTCGGCCTGTTCCTGCCCCGGCCGGTGGCCGGGATCTGCGCCGGTCTGATCATCGTCACCCAGCTCTGGCTGGTGCTCTCCGGCAACTTCGCCTGGCTCAACTGGCTCACCATCGCCATCGCCTGCACCGCCGTCCCGGCCGCCCCGCACCCCCGCCCGACCGGGCCGGACTGGTGGCTGGGCCTGGTCGCCGCGTACACCCTCCTGGTCCTGGTGCTGAGCTACCGCCCCGCGCGCAACCTGCTCTCGCACCGTCAGGTGATGAACCGTTCGTTCGACCGCCTCCATCTGGTGAACGCCTACGGGGCGTTCGGCTCCGTCAACCGGATCCGCTTCGAGGTGGTGGTCGAGGGCACGCGGGAGCCCGTCCCCGGGCCGGGGGCGGACTGGCGGGAGTACGGCTTCCGCGGCAAGCCCGGCGATCTGCGGCGGATGCCGCGTCAGTTCGCGCCCTACCACCTGCGGCTGGACTGGCTGATGTGGTTCGCCGGCATCTCCCCGGCGTACGCCCGGCCCTGGTTCACCCCGTTCGTCCACCGCCTGCTCACCGCCGACCGGGACACCCTGCGGCTGCTCGGCCACGACCCGTTCGCGGGCGAGCCACCCGCCTACGTCCGTGCCCGGCTGTACCGTTACCGCTTCACCGACCTCCGCACCCTGCGCGGCACCGGCGCCTGGTGGGAGCGCACCCTGGTGCGCGAGTACCTCCCACCGGTCGCCCTCGCGGACTTCCCGCAGGTGCGCGGCGATCCGCACTGAACCCGCACCACACCCGCGCGGCTCGGGCACACCGCCCCGGCGCGCGGCGCGTTGGGGCCGGGTTGCGTGCGGGCCTCGAACGCCCACCCGTATCCTGGCGTCCACACCGGACGCCCCGCACCCTCGTCCGTGCCGGCGGAGACCGCCGCCGCCACCGCCCTGTCCGCCCAGCCACGAACCCGGACTTCACACATGACCGTGAACTACCTGAACGACGCCGACCACCCGGCGGTGGACACCTCTTCCTCCGCGACCGCCGCGCCTTCCGGCGAGGCCCGCGAGGACCTCGGCCGCTACGCCGAGCTCGGCGGGCTCTCGCTCGCCGCCGAGACCAACCCGTGGGTCTCCGCCGCCGAAACCGTCCGCACCCCCGAGGACGCCCGCGCCGGCTCCACCGCACTGGCCGAACTGCGCAGCCACGACCTGCTCGCCACCCGCGACGCCCTGGCCGAACTCCTCGGCACCGCCGCCACCCCCGCCAACCTGGCCGAACTGACCAGGCTCACCGCCATCCTCCAGCGCGCGCACGGCACTTCGGCCACCCTGCGCCCCGAGGTCTACGACACCGACCTGGACGCGCTCACCGCCGCTCTCGCCCCCTGGCGGGAGCGCCGCGAGCAGGGCGTCAAGCTCGGCTGGGGCCGCCGCCGCGCGCTCCGCGCCCAGGCCAAGAACCTCGCCGTCGACGGCCGCACCCGCCGGGCCGACCTGCTCGACGCGGTCCGGGCCGCCGCCGCCACCCAGGGCGAGTGGGCCTCGGCCGGCGCCGTCGGCCGTCCGGCCCCGGTCGCCGACCCGGCCCGGCTGACCACCCTCGCCCAGACCGTCGAGGAGCTCGGCCAGGCCGCCCGCGCCCTCGGCGCGCTGCTCCCCGACTACCCGCTGGACGCCCTCCCGCTGGGCGAACTCGCCGACCTGGTCGACCGGTTGGCCGCCGACGAGGGCACCCTCTACCGGCTGCCCGCGCTCCGCGCCCTGCGCGCCTCGCTGCTCGCGGCGGAGCCGGAGCTGCTCGACCTGCTGGGCGAGCTGGCGGACCGTCAGGCCGACCGGGACGCGGCGCTCGCGGCGTACGACCGGCTGCACGGCACGGCGACCGAGGCGGAGGCCATCCAGGTCCTCGCGGCCGGTCCCCGGGAGGCGGAGCCGGCTCCGGCGGTCGTGGAGGCCGTGGCGGAGGAGCCGGTGGCCGAGCCCGAGGTTGAGGTCGAGCCCGTGGTCGAGGTTGAGCCGGTGGCTGAGGTTGAGGCCGAGCCGATCGTTGAGCCGGAGCCCGTGGTCGAGGTTGAGCCGGTGGCTGAGGTTGAGGCCGAGCCGATCGTTGAGCCGGAGCCCGTGGTCGAGGTCGAGCCCGTGGTCGAGGTTGAGCCGGTGGCTGAGGTTGAGGCCGAGCCGATCGTCGAGCCGGAGCCCGTGGTCGAGGTCGAGCCCGTGGTCGAGGTCGAGCCGGTGGCTGAGGTTGAGGCCGAGCCGATCGTCGAGCCGGAGCCCGTGGCCGAGGTCGAGCCCGTGGTCGAGCCTGAGGTCGAGGCCGAACTCGAGCCCGTGACCGAGGCGCTGACGGAGGCTGAGCCCGAGGTCGCGCCGGAGCCGGTCGCCGAGGAGCCGGTGGCCGCGGCCGTGGTCGAGCCCCAGCCCGAGGTCGTCGTGGTCGAGGAGGCCGTGCCGGCGGTCGAGCCGGAGCCCGTCGTGGCCGAGGTCGCCGAGGAGCCGGAGGCCGCCGCGCCGGAGAAGAAGGCGCGGCGTCCGAAGAAGCCCGCGATCACCGCCGGCCGCGCCGTGACCGCCTACGAGCCCGCCGAACTGGTCGCCCTGGTCCGGTGGTTGGACACCGACGGCACGGAGCGCAGCGAGGACGAGCTGCTCCGCGCCGCCGTCAAGGAGCTCGGCTTCTCCCGGGTCGGCCCCCGCCTGAAGGAGGCGCTGGCCCCGGCCGTCGCCGAGGTCCGTTCCTGACCCGCAGTCACACGTGCGGAACCCCCTGGACCCGACGGGTCCAGGGGGTTCCGCACGTTCAGCGCCCGGTACGGGCCTGCCAGACCTCGCTCTCGACGTAGTGGTTGTCGTAGTGCTCGCCCGACTCGCGGATCTCCTGCCAGCTGGCCTCGCCCTTGTTGACCCGGTCCAGCAGGCGGTAGTAGTCGAAGCGGTCCATGCCCGGGGTGAAGAGGACCAGCACGTCGGCGGTGGAGCCGGCGGCGGGGGCGAAGGCGTGCCTGGTGCCGGCCGGGACGGCGAGGAAGTCGCCCTGCCGCAGGGTCTCGATGCGGTTGTCGAGCAGCACGTCCAGCTCGCCGTCCAGACCGAAGAAGAACTCGGTGGCCCGGGTGTGGAAGTGCGGCGGGGCGCCGGTCGCGCCCTTCTCGAAGGTGGCCCGGTTGCTGGTCACCTTGCCGCCGGTGGTGGCGGAGTCGGCGAACAGGGTGATCAGGCTGCCGGGTGCGTCGGTCAGCACCTCGGCGGCGGCGGCGCGGACCAGGACGACGTCGTGGTTCTCGGTCATGTGTGGTTCCCCCTCGTGCGGTTCTCGCTTGCTTCGATGATCAGCCTACGGCGCAAGCGGCCCAAGCATCTGGTCCATTCGATCACCTGATCCCTTGGGCCATTTCGGGAACTGCTAGACTTTGAACACGTTCAAGAGAGTTCGTGGGGGGAACGATGACAACTGATCCGGTCCGTCTGTCGCCGCGCGTGCTGGCTGCCCTGGCCTCCGTGACCTGCGCCGCCGCATTCGTGGAGGGTCTCTCCAGGGACGACATCGACCTCGACAAGCTGGCGGCCCTGTTCGGGGTGCTCACCCTGCTGCCCCAGATCTGCCGCGACCGATGGCTGTTCCGCGTCCTCTCGGCGATCGTCGGCATCCTGGCCGCCTTCCTGGGCGTGGGGTTCACCTTCTCGGGAGGGCTCACCCTGGTGCCCGCCGGGATGTTCCTGGTGCTGGCCGCCCGGCAGGCGAGCGAGAAGCCCCGCTGGGTGCCGGCCGTCCTCGGAGGCGTGCTCGCCGTCCTGGTCCTCTGGCTCTGAACCCTCCCCCCGCTCGACGGCTGACCGCTGATCAGGCGTCAGCGGCCTCCCCGCCCGGGGCCACGGCGCCCAGGAAGGTCATCGGGCGGCTCTGGGTGAAGCCGAGGGCCTTGTAGAGGCGGATCGCGTCCACGTTGTCGCCGGCGGCGTGCAGGAACGGGACCTCGTCGCGGTCGCGGATGCCCGCTGCGACCGCGCGGACCAGGCGGGCGGCCAGGCCCTGGCCGCGGTGGGTGGGGGCGGTGCAGACGGCGCTGATCTCGGTGTGGCCGACCGGGTGCATCCGCTCGCCCGCCATCGCGACCAGGACGCCGTCCTGACGGATGCCCAGGTACCGGCCCAGGGCGATGGTGCGGGCCTCGAACGGGCCGGGCCGGGTGGCCGCCACCAGGGCCAGCATCTCCGGGACGTCCTCGGGGCCCAGCTCCACCGCCTCCGGGTCGTGGGCGTGCGCGAGCCGGTCGCCGACCAGCTGGACGCCGTCGAGCGAGAAGGTCACCCGCCAGTCGGCCGGCGGGGTGATCCCGTTCCCGGCCAGCAGGGCGAAGCCGCCCGGCCCGGTGAGCGCGGCCAGATCGGCCCAGTCCGCCTCGGTCGGGTCGTCCGGGAGGGCGTGGAAGGGGGAGACGTCGGCGGGGTAGCGGGCGGCCCGGCCGCTCCGCTCGGCGAGCCCGGCGTGCGGGCCGAGGAGTGCGGAGTGGGCCGGGTTGGCCAGGGGGTCGGTGTGCGGCATCGCTGATCCGTTCTCGTGGTCCCGGGCAAGTCCTGGGCAAGTCCTGCGGAAAGGGGGAGGGGCCCCACGGCACAGCCGCGGGGCCCCTCCTTCACGCGCTCCTGACGGTGCGTCAGCCCAGCTGGGCCAGCGCCTCGTTGAAGGTCGCGGACGGGCGCATCACGGCCGCGGCCAGCGCGGGCGACGGCTGGTAGTAGCCGCCGATCTCGGCCGGGGCGCCCTGCACCGCGATCAGCTCGGCGACGATGGCCTCCTCCTGCTCCGCCAGGGTCTTGGCGAGGCCGGTGAAGGCGGCGGCGAGCTCGGCGTCGGCGGTCTGCTGCGCCAGCTCCTGGGCCCAGTACAGGCCGAGGTAGAAGTGGCTGCCGCGGTTGTCGATGCCACCGAGGCGGCGGCTCGGCGACTTGTCCTCGTTGAGGAAGGTGCCGGTGGCGCGGTCCAGGGTGTCCGCGAGGACCTGGGCGCGGGCGTTGCCGGTGGTCTGGGCCAGGTGCTCGAAGCTGGCGGCCAGCGCGAAGAACTCGCCCAGGCTGTCCCAGCGCAGGTAGTTCTCCTTGACCAGCTGCTGGACGTGCTTCGGGGCGGAGCCGCCGGCGCCGGTCTCGAACAGGCCGCCGCCGTTCATCAGCGGGACGACCGAGAGCATCTTGGCGCTGGTGCCCAGCTCCAGGATCGGGAACAGGTCGGTCAGGTAGTCGCGCAGCACGTTGCCGGTGACCGAGATGGTGTCCTCGCCGCGGCGGATGCGCTCCAGCGAGTAGGCGGTGGCCTTGACCGGGGAGAGGATCTCGATGGTCAGGCCCTCGGTGTCGTGCTGCGGCAGGTACGCGTTGACCTTGCTGATCAGCACCGCGTCGTGGGCGCGGGTCTCGTCCAGCCAGAAGACGGCCGGGGAGCCGGTGGCGCGGGCGCGGTTGACGGCCAGCTTGACCCAGTCCTGGATCGGGGCGTCCTTGGTCTGGCAGGCGCGGAAGATGTCGCCGGCCTCGACGGCCTGCTCCAGCACGACCTCGCCCGAGGCGTCGACCAGGCGGACGGTGCCCGCGGTGGCGATCTCGAAGGTCTTGTCGTGGCTGCCGTACTCCTCGGCGGCCTGGGCCATCAGGCCGACGTTCGGGACCGAGCCCATGGTGGCCGGGTCGAACGCGCCGTGGGCGCGGCAGTCCTCGATGACGGCCTGGTAGACGCCCGCGTAGGAGCTGTCCGGCAGGACGGCGAGGGTGTCGGCCTCCTGGCCGTCCGGGCCCCACATGTGGCCGGAGGTGCGGATCATGGCCGGCATCGAGGCGTCGACGATGACGTCGGACGGCACGTGCAGGTTGGTGATGCCCTTGTCCGAGTCGACCATCGCCAGGGCCGGGCCGTCGGCGAGCTCGGCCTCGAAGGAGGCCTTGACCTCGGCGCCGTTGGCGAGCTTGTCCAGGCCGTCCAGGATGCCGCCGAGGCCGTTGTTCGGGTTCAGACCGGCCGCGGCCAGGTCGGCGCCGTACTTGGCGAAGGTCTGCGGGAAGAAGGCGCGGACCACGTGGCCGAAGACGATCGGGTCGGAGACCTTCATCATGGTGGCCTTGAGGTGCACCGAGAACAGCACGCCCTGGGCCTTGGCCTCGGCGACCTGGGCGGCGAGGAACTCGCGCAGCGCGGCCACGCGCATGACCGAGGCGTCGACGACCTCGCCGGCCTGGACCGGGACGGACTCGCGCAGCACGGTGGTGGTGCCGTCGGCGGCGACCAGCTCGATCTTGAGCGCGCCGGCCTCGGCGATCACGGTCGACTTCTCGGTGGAGCGGAAGTCGTTGACGCCCATGGTGGCGACGTTGGTCTTGGACTCCGGGGTCCAGGCGCCCATGCGGTGCGGGTGGGCCTTGGCGTAGTTCTTCACCGAGGCGGGGGCGCGGCGGTCGGAGTTGCCCTCACGGAGGACCGGGTTGACCGCGGAGCCCTTGATCTTGTCGTAGCGGGCGCGGACGTCGCGCTCCTCGTCGGTCTGCGGCTCGTCCGGGTAGTCCGGGAGCGCGTAGCCCTGGGCCTGCAGCTCGGCGACGGCCGCCTTGAGCTGCGGGATCGAGGCGGAGACGTTCGGGAGCTTGATGATGTTGGCCTGCGGGGTCTTGGCGAGCTCGCCCAGCTCCGCGAGGGCGTCGCCGATGCGCTGGCCCTCTTCGAGACGCTCCGGGAAGGCGGCGATGATGCGGCCGGCCAGGGAGATGTCACGCGTCTCCACCCGCACGCCCGCGGTCGAGGCGTAGGCCTGGACGATCGGGAGGAACGAGTACGTCGCCAGGGCGGGCGCCTCGTCGGTGTGGGTGTAGATGATGGTCGAGTCAGTCATCGGTACTCCGCTTCACGGCTACAACGTCTCGACATCAAGATATCCCGTGACAGCTCCTTTTTGACAACCAACCTCGCCCAGACTTCTTCCAGTCGGCGGGCGGGGGCGGGAGCGGCCGGGCGCCGGCGGGCGCCTGCGGTGGGGGCCGGGGCGGGGCCGACGGGACGGGGTCGGGCACAGCCGGAGGTTCCCGGCGCTCCTGCGCGAACCCCGGCGGTGCAGGAAGTAAGAGGCCTTCCCGCCCCCGCCGGAGGCTCCCGTGCTCCTGCGTGAACCCCGGCGGTGCCGGAAGCGAGAGGCCCTCCCGCCCCGCCGCTGCTCCCGCCCCGCCGGAGGCGGCCGGCGCTCCTGCGGCCCCGGTGGGATCAGTCGCGGCGGAAGGCGGTGAAGGCGGCGGTCAGGTCCTCCGGGGAGCCGAAGACCTCGAGGTCGGCCGGGGTGCGGCGTTGCCAGAGGAAGAGGAGCAGGTCGGAGGCGGTGCCGCGGACGGCGACGGCGCCCTTGGCGTGTTCGGTGAGGAGCTGCCAGGTGCCGTCCCCGGCCACCCGCAGGGTCCACTCGCCGGGACCGTCGGTGGCGTGCAGGTGGAGGCCGTCGGCGGGGAAGCCGGCCGGCGGGGTCTCGTGGCGGCAGACCGTGAGGAACTCCTCGACGCCGTCGGCGGCGAGCTCGCGCTCGATCGCCTCGTCGCGGCCGAGGGCGTCGAGCGCGTCCCAGGTGTGCACGGCGGTCTCCTGGGCCAACCGCCGCTGGATGAACCCGGCGTCCTTCCGGGTGGACCAGGACCACCGCGGCTCCGCCGGATCGAGCACCTCCACGGTGGCGGCGGCGGCCTCGGCGCCCGCCGCCAGCCAGGCGGGCAGCTCGGCAGGGTCCTCGGGGACGTCGTCCGCGCCGGTCCAGGTGTCGGGGTCGGTGAGGGTGCCGTCGGCGATCCGGGTCCAGAAGCGGTGCACGGTGCCGGTGTGGAACAGCAGGTCGTCGAGGGTCCAGTCGGGGCAGCTGGGGACCGGGGTGGTGAGGTCGGCGTTCGCGGTGGCGTCGGCCATCAGCCCGGCGTGCCGGCGGAGGGCGGACACGTAGTCAGATCTGTTCACAGGGCCGGACTTTAGACCATGCAGATTCATATGAGCTGATGCAATATTGGCTTGAATTCATCCTGGCTGATGCTCTGACGCTGTGTCAGTGTTGCGGCCGCCCCCAGCGTTCGGAGGTCATCCCTCCGCCGGCGGGGCGTACCAGAGGTGCCCGATCGTCACCGAGGAGAAACCGTGAAGCTGAGGACCATGCTCGCCACCGTCGCACTGGGCACGTCCGTGCTCACTGCGGTGCCCGCCGTCGTCTTTCCGAGCATCGCCTCGGCGTCCTACTGCGACGGGTACACCAGTCAGTGCGACGACGACTGGGACATGAGCTCCAACGACCTGGGCGACGAGTACATGCAACAGGTGATCATCGAGGGCCTGTCCGAGATGCCCGAGGTGCCCTCCTCCCTTCCGGTGTGGAACGCGGACTGGGCCAACGCGGGCGGAGGCGGCGGGGACGGTTCGGGGAGGGACTATCCGTCGACGAAGATCGCGGAGGGCACCAAGGAGGAGGTGCGGCAGAACTGCATCAAGAACAACAGCACCACCCCCGTGAAGGAGACCATCAACTCCTCGTACAACGTGACCTACCAGGTGACCGGGAACATCTCGGCCTCGGCCTACTCGATCCTGTCGGCGAGCCTCGGGGTCACCTTCGGCGAGACGACCAGCGTGAGCCACGCGATCGAGGTCACCATCCAGCCCGGCATGAGCTGGGCGATGTACGTGGAGTACCAGAACAACTACTACAAGATCCTCACTCCGAGCGGCCCGGAGTACGCGACGGTCAAGGAGCCCACCGGCGTCGTCCGCTCGGGTCCCTGTCAGTGAGTTCTCCCGTCTCTCCGACGGCGGGCCGGCGGGTGCTCCCCGTCGACCCGCCGCTGGACGCCGAGGCGGTCCCCGCCGGGGACCGCCTGCGGGCGCTGGCCGCGCTCGCCGAGTTGAGCAAGGCCGCCGCCCGCCTCGACAACCCCGACCTCTTCCACCGTCCCCGGTTCCGGACGGCCCTGCACCACCGGCACCTGCACACCACCGACGAGGGCGAGCTGACCGAGGCGATCTCGACCGCCGCCGAGCAGCGGACCAAGGCCGGCCTGCTGGCCGTGCACTCCGTCCGGGAGGAGCTCCGCGAACACCCGGGCCGGCGGCCGTGCTTCGCCCCCGACGCACTCGCCGAACTGCACCGGCTGATCGCCGCCGCCGACCCCAGCATCCCGGGCCGGGGCGGGCTGCGCCGGGGAAACGTCACCGTCACCCGCGCCGACGGCGGGCTCGTCCTCTTCGGCACCGCCCCCGGGGCGGAGCTGAACGAGCAGGTGCAGCGCTGGTACGCGTGGGGCCTGGCCACCACCTCCCCGGCGCTCGACGCCTCGGCGCTCTCCACGATCCGGCTGCTGACGATCCATCCGTTCGCCGACGGCAACGGGCGGATGGTGCGGCTGCTGGCGCAGTGCGACCTGGTGGCCGCCGGGCTGATGCCCGGGCTGCTGCTGGACCTGGAGGGCTGGGTGCACGGCAACCGCCAGGCGGACGACGACGCCTTCGCCGCCGCGGTCGACGGCGACCTGATGGCCTGGGGGGCGACCTTCGCGCGGATGGTCACCGAGACGGCGCACCACCGGATCGCCACCATCAAGGCGTACCGGCGGGTGCTCGACACGGCGATGGACCGGGCCAAGGGCGATCCGGCGGCCCGGGAAGTGCTGGCCCACCTCCGCGCGACCCCCGCCGTCTCGGCCCAGTGGCTGAAGGGCCGCACCACCCGCGACCCGGGCCCCGCCCTGGACCGCCTGACCCGGGCCGGGGTCCTGACCCCGCACCCGCGCCTGCCCGGCGCGCTGTTCCACCCGCGCCTGGTGGCGATCCTGGACGAGCCCTTCACCGCCGGCGTCCGCTGAGTCAGCGGCGCCCTCGGCGGGAGCGGGAGTCGGCGATGGTGCGGATCCGACGGGTCCGGCCGCCCTCGGTGAGCGTGGCGAGGGCGGTGGGGGAGTCGCCGGTCTCCGCGAGGCGCAGCTGGAGCCAGTTGGAGGCGGTGAGCAGCTCCTCGGCCGACCAGGGCTCGTCCAGGGCGACGGTCCGCAGCAGGGCCCACTCCGTCAGGCGGCGGGCGGAGAACTCGTCGACCGCGACGGGCCCGGCCATCTCCTGCTGCCAGGTCGGGAACTGAGGGTCCGTCAGCAGGGCGGCGGCCCGGCGGTCCAGGTACTCGCAGACGGCGCTGTTGGCCATGGCGCGGTCGGGGTCGGCGAGCACCCGGGTGACCAGGGCGGCCGCCTCGGCCGGGGTGACCTCATCGAAGAGCCGCTGGTAGTGGTGGTAGCGGACGTGCTCGTCCGGGTCCTGGGCGGGGTCGTCGTGGGGGCCGGTCATGAGGGACGAGCGTACGTGAACGCACGGCGCCCCCGGCCGGGTGGGCCGGGGGCGCCGTGGCGGTGACGGGCGGTCAGGCGAGCCACGGGAAGCGGCGGACCAGCGGGGTGGCCTTCCAGCGGCGGCCGAGGCCGAGGTGGTCGCCGGCGGCGGTGAGTGCCACGACGATCGCGCCGATGGCGATCATCCAGTGGTCGTCGGTGATCGGATTGGTCGCGGGCTGGAGGGTGACCAGCCACATGAAGGCCATCATCAGGGTGGCCGAGGCGGCGGCGACGCGGGTGCCGATGCCGAACAGGAAGGCCAGGCCGACGCCGAGCAGGCCGGCCATGAACAGCGCGTCCAGCACGGGCGATCCGGCCACCGAGTCGAAGAGGTGGGCGAACGGGCCCTGCGTCCCGTGCAGCAGGAACCCCTCGGTCGGCGAGCCGCCGTTGACCACGGCGGCGGCCGACTTGGTCGCGAACCCGAGGCCGAACATCTTGTCCAGGAACGGCCACAGGAAGGTCCAGGCGATCAGGATCCGCAGCGCCACCAGCGCCCCCCGCGCGGCCCGCGAACGGACGATCACCCCGTCGTCCGGCGAGCCGGTCGGACGCACCTCGCCGGTACGGACGGGACGGTTCAGGACGGCGGCCATCGGAATGCACCCCTTCGGTAGGACTCTTCGCATCGCTTGTGAATGCATTCACAACCTATCCCGCCTTTACCCGCCCTTGACGGGGACGAGGTCCCGGAACGCCCGGGCCCTTGGTCACCTCCTCGGGGCGGGCGGCATGACGCATGACCAGAACCGTCCGCGGACAGCTGCCGCCCTGCCGAAGGGCGTTCGGATCAGGCCCGTAGGCTGCGGGCATGCGTGATTTCGTGGCGGGGATGGGCTATCTGGTCAAGGGCCAGAAGTGGGTGGCGCGGCACGGGCGGTGGTGGGGGTTCGGGATGATCCCGGCGCTGATCGCCCTGGTGGGGTACGTGGCGGCGCTGGTGGTGCTGGGGGTGTACGCGGACGACGTCGCGGAGTGGGCGACGCCGTTCGCGGACGGGTGGGGTTCGCCGTGGCAGGGGCTGGTGCGCGGGGCGGTGCAGGTGGCGGTGCTCGGGGGCGGGTTCGCGCTGTCGGTGGTGACGTTCACGGCGGTGACGCTGCTGATCGGGCAGCCGTTCTACGAGTCGCTGTGCGAGAAGGTGGACGAGACCGAGGGCGGGGCGCCGGCGCGTCAGGACCTTTCGCTGTGGCGGGAGTTGGTGGTCTCGGCGCGGGACAGCCTGTACGTGCTGCTGCGGGTGCTGGGCTTCGGGGTGCTGCTGTTCGCCGCGGGGTTCGTCCCGGTGGTGGGGCAGACGGTGGTGCCGGTGCTCGGGATCCTCGTCTCGGGGTACTTCATGGCGGCCGAGCTCTCGGCCGTGGCGCTGCAGCGGCGCGGGGTGGACCAGCCGGAGCGGCTGCGGCTGCTGCGCGGGCGGCTGGGGCTGGCGCTGGGCTTCGGGGCGCCGTTGATGGTGCTCTTCCTGGTGCCGTTCGTGACGGTGCTGGCGATGCCCGGCGCGGTGGCCGGTGCGACCCTGCTGGCCCGTGACCTGGTGCCGGTGGAGGACGAGACGGAGGACGAGACGGAAGACGATGAGTAGGTAAATAGGACAAAGCTAGTGGAATTTGACATTCCGCCAGAAGCTGCACGATAACTGCCCGCATGAGGGCAACGGTGGACACCGGTCAGCGTCAGCACACCCCGGGCGGGATCGATCTCGCCGACCCGGAGTTCTGGCGGCTCCCGCTGTCCGAACGGGCCGCCGCGTTCGCCCGGCTGCGCGCGCTGGACGGCCCGCTGCACTTCACCGACCTGCGCACCGGCCGCGGCTTCCACGCCCTGGTCCGGCACGCCGACGTGGTCGCCGCCAGCCGTACCCCGGAGGTGTTCGTCAGCGGTCCCGGCGTCACCACCCCCGAGCCGGCCCGCTGGGTGCGGACGGTGTTCGGCGACTCGATGGTGAACCTGGACGACCCGCGCCACGCGGACCTGCGGCGGATCGTCTCGCGGGCCTTCACGCCGCGGCTGGTCTCCAAGGTCGAGGAGGACATCCGCGCGGTGGCGGGGGAGTTGGTGGAGGGCCTGGCGGCCGAGCGGCCCGCCGACTTCGTCGGTGCGGTGGCCGCCCAGCTCCCCTATCGGGTGATCTGCAACATGATGGGGGTGCCGGAGCGCCAGCGGAACCGCATCCTGGCGATGGTCAACGACGCCTCCGAGAACACCGGCGTGGCCCGCAGCCGGCTGCGCGTCCCGGGCCGCGGGCTGATGGCGCTGGCCCGGATGCAGGGCATCATCGCCGCGCTCGGCCGGGAGCGCCGCCGCCGCCCCACCGGGGACCTGATCTCCGCCCTGGTCACCGCCGACGTGGACGGGCGGCGCCTCAACTCCCGTGAGCTGGGCGCCTTCTTCTCCCTGCTGCTGGTCGCCGGGGTGGAGACCACCCGCAACGCGCTGGCCCACGGGCTGCACCTGCTCTCCACCCACCCCGAGCAGCGCGAGCTGCTGACGGCCGACCTGGACGGGCGGATCGGCGGCGCGGTGGAGGAGATGGTCCGCCACTCCACCCCGATCATCCAGTTCCGCCGCACCGTGGCCGTCGACCACGAGCTGAACGGCACCCGGTTCGCCGCCGGCGACAAGGTGGTGCTCTTCTTCGGCTCGGCCAACCGGGACGAGGCGGTCTTCACCGACCCGGACGCCTTCGACATCACCCGCTCGCCCAACCCGCACCTGGGCTTCGGCGGCGGCGGCCCGCATTTCTGCCTCGGCGCGTACCTGGCCCGGCAGGAGATGAAGGTGCTCTTCCGCGAGCTGCTCACCCGGCTGCCCGAGATCCGCTCGGTCGGCGAGCCGACCCTGGTGCACTCCAACTTCGACAACCGGGTGAAGTCGCTGCGCCTCGCCTACTGAGACCGGGCAAGCGGCGGGACGTACGGTTCGGCGCGGCGGATTGTCCGTTCCGGCGGGCTGTCCGGACCGCCGCCCGGGCCTAGCGTTCCGGGCCATGAACGAGTGGCTGATACACGACTACCGCGAGGACGACCTGGCGGCCGTGGTGCACCTGATCGACACCACCGCCGGCCTCGGCCAGGAGTCGGTCTTCTCGCTGGCCGAGTGCATCTCGGCGCTGACCGACCGTCAGCCCGCCGTGGTGGCGGTCCGCCGGGGCGAGCCGATCGGGGCGGCGCTGGCCCACCTGGCGGGGGACCGGGCCTGGGTGATGCGGATCGCCATCGCCCCCGGCTGGCGCGGCCGGGGCCTGGCCAGCGCGCTGCTGCGGGAGCTGGAGCGGCGGCTGCTGGAGCGCCGGGTCCGCCGGATCGCCTACGTGCTCCCCGAGGAGGAGCAGCTCGGCGAGGGGCTGCACAACGCCGGGTACACCCGCCGCCCGGCGGTGGCGTACTTCGAGAAGGACGAGCCGCAGGCCGGCCCGGGCGGCGGGCTGTTGGACGAGCTCGGCGGGCGGCTGCTGCCGGGCGACCTGTGGGAGCGGGTGGCCGGGATGGGCACCGAGAAGGACCTGATCGAGCGTCGGGTGGTGCAGCCGCTGGCCGAACCGGAGCGGGCCGCCCGGCACGGGGTGCGGCCGCCACGGGCGATCGCGCTGTTCGGCCCGCCCGGCACCGGCAAGACCACCTTCGCCCGGGCGGTGGCCTCACGGCTCGGCTGGCCCTTCGTCGAGCTGCTGCCCTCCCGGCTGGCCGACGGGGGCAACCTGGCCGCCGCGCTGCGCACCGCCTTCGGGCGGATCGCCGAACTGGAGCGGGTGCTGGTCTTCGTCGACGAGGTGGAGGAGATCGCGCCGGTCCGGGGCGAGGCGGTGGACTCCGCACTGCACGGGGTCACCAACGAGCTGCTCAAGCTGATCCCGGGCTTCCGTGAGGGCGAGGAGCGGCTGCTGGTCTGCGCCACCAACTCGATCCGCTCGATCGACCCGGCCTTCCTGCGTCACGGCCGGTTCGACTACCTGATCCCGATCGGCACGCCGGACGCGGTGGCCCGGCACGCCATCTGGTCCCGCTACACGGCCGGCCGCGAGGGCGTCGACCTGGACCTGCTGGTCGAGCGGAGCGCGCTCTTCACCCCGGCCGACATCGAGCACGCCGCCCGGGCGGCGGCCCAGACGGCGTTCGAGCGGGACACCGGCGAGGACCCCTCGGCGACGGCCGGCGCCACCACCGCCGACTACCTGGCGGCGATCGCCCAGTGCCGCCCGACCGTCACCCCGGAGCTGGTCGCCGACTTCGAGGCGGACATCACCACCCACGCCCGGCTCTAGGCCCGTGGATGCGCCGGGGCTTCGGGCCGCCGGCGCATCCGGTTCGGCTAGGAGCAGGCAAGGACCTGCCAGTCGCGGTCGGCGTACGAGAACAGGAAGTACGCGTACCCACCAGGGGGTGCGCTCTGGCACTGGCTGGTCCGGCCGGGGGCCGGTAGGTAGACCTTGAAGCTGTGCGTGGAACTGCAGCGGTTCTGGACCGTGTAGATGACGTCCGCCGGGCCGCTGCCTCCGCTCACCCCGGCGCGGACACCGCAGAATCCGGGGTCCGCGGATGCCGTGGTGGCCGGGCCGGCCACCGTGAGGGAGAGGGCGAGTGCTGCGATGCTCATGCCTGCGGCGGCGAACCTGCGGCTGGTGTTCAGCATGAACGGACCTCCCACGAGGTGGAGCTGCCCGCGTAGACGTAGGTGCGGTCCCCGTACGGGTCGATGCTCTCGCAGAACGTCGACCGGCCGCTCTCCGGGATGTACACCTTGAAGTTGTGGGCGGTGCCGCACTTGTTGTGCACGCGGTAGGCGAAGTACGGGACGTCACCGCCGTTGATCGGGGTCGGCCCGGCCACCCTGACCCCGCAGAAGCCGGGGTCGGCCGACGCCGTGGTTGCGGGGGCCAGCACGAGGAGTGGTGACGCCAGTGCGGCCGCCAGCAGTGCCTTTCCCAGGCGCTTTCCGAGAGTGGCGGAAGAGGTTCTCATGGCGCTCCCACATGTTCACTGGTGACCGAGAGTGATGCTTCGTGTGCGATGCGGGAATCCTTGCACGGCCGGACATCGGAGAGCACCCGTCGTTCGGCGGGGGTCGGAGGCGCCGGCCGTCAGGCCGGGTGGGCGCCCACGGCGTCGCGGATCTGCTCGCCGAGGCCGCCGTCGCGGCGGGCGCAGTTGGCGCAGCAGAAGAACTTGCCGGAGACCTCGACGCCGTGGCCGACGATCCGCACCTGGCAGTACTCGCAGCGGGGCGCCAGCTTCTCCATCGCGCACTCGAAGCTGTCGAAGGTGTAGCTGTCTCCGGTGATCGTCCTGATCTCGAAGGCCAGCCAGTAGTCGTTGCCGCAGACCACGCAGACTGCCATGGGATTGCTCCGTCTCCGATGGGGAAGGCGCCCGGCCGGGCTCGGCCGCGCGCTTCCACTGTCGAACCGGGCACCAGGGGCGGCAAGCTCGGGCGGCCGAACGGAGAATGGAGGGGTTACCGGAGGTGGTGGCGATGATCGTCCGGATCTGGGAGGCGCAGGTGGTCCCGCGCCGCAGGGACGAGTTCTGCACCAGGCTGACCGAGGTGGTGATCCCGGCGCTGGACGGGACCGACGGATTCGAGGGGGCCGAGCTGATGCGGTCGGTCTCCGAGCTGGACCACCGGGTGCTGGTGGTGACGCGCTGGCGGGACGAGGCGGCGCTGCGGGCCTACGCGGGGACGATGTGGCGGATCAGGCCGGTCTGGGCGGAGGGGGAGTTCGGCTTCCTGGAGCACCCGCCGTCCGTGTCGCACTTCGAACACCTGCCGCTGGCCGCCGAGTTGACGGCCCAGCAGCGGTGAGGAGCTAAGCAGTCGCCCCCTCGGACAGTTCCTCGGGCGGCCCCTCAGTCAGTTCCTCGGACGGCCCCTCGGGCGGGACGGGCGGCGCCGGGCTGAGCCGGGCCAGGCCGCTGCGGGTCGCGGCGACCAGCACCCGGTCGCCGGCCTGCAACCGGTGGCCGCGGTCGGCGAAGTTCCAGAACACCACCCCGGGCCGGCGGGCCAGCCGGACCGCGACCACCCGGACCCCGCCGGCCTCCTCCAGCTCCCAGACCGTCCGCCCGAGCAGGCTGGAGCCCACCCCGTTCTCGCCGCTCTCGGCGGTCAGCTCGGCGAGCAGCAGCACGTGCCGGAAGACCGAGAGGGTGCCGACCACCTCACGCCCCATCAGGGCGGCGGCGAAGCCGGGGGCGGAGAGGTAGGAGACGGAGCGGGAGACCACGTTCCCGAGGGTGGCGTAGACGTGGTGGGCGAACTCGTCGTCGAAGAGCCGGACCACGATGCGGATCTCGGGGTGGATCGCCCGGGCCTCCAGGGCCGCCTCCAGGTTGGCGGCGTCGTCCCTGGTCACCGAGACCACCGCCCGGGCGTGCTGGACCCGGGCCCGGCGCAGCTGCCCGTCCAACGGGGCGTCACCGAGCAGCACCGGCACGCCGAGCGCCCGCATCGCGGCCACGCCCTGGGACTGCGGGTCGCGCTCCACGCAGACCACCGGCACCCCGGTCTCCCGGAGCATCCCGGCCACCCGGGTGCCCAGGTTGTTCAGCCCGACCACCACCACGTGGTCGCGCAGCCCGGCCCCGGGACTGCGGGGCAGGCCGCGCCGGCCGGTGGCCAGGGCCTCCACCGCGATGGCGGTGGCCAGGGGTGCGAAGGTGATGCCGCAGAAGGTGACGATCACCTGGGCGGCCCGGGCCCAGGGGCCGCTGCCGTCGCCGGGGGAGTCGCCCGGCCGGTCGGGGTTGGCGGCCCCGGCCACGTCCAGCAGGGTGTAGTAGAGGGCCCAGCCGAGGTGGCCGGTGGACCACCAGATCACCGCCCCGCCGAGCAGTACCGCCCCCAGCGCCACGGTGAGCAGCAGCCGCAGCCGGGCGCTGGTGAAGAACCGCAGGGCGTCCAGCACCCGCCAGCGCAGCCTGCGCCACCAGGGGGTGCGCTGCCGCGGCGGGGTGTTGAGCGCCTGGAGCGCGGCGATCCCGCCGGGCTCGCGCTCGGCCCGCTCGGGCGGCGGCCCGCCCTGGCCCTCGTCGCCGAAGCGGCGGGCCAGCTCGATGAACTCGGCGGCCCGTCCGGCGGTGTCGGGAAGCAGCCGCAGCCGGCTCAGGTCCTGCGGGTCGATCCGGTCGGCGACCACGGTGAGCTGGTTCTCGTGGATCTCCTCGTCGTACGCGACGTAGAGGTAACGGCCGTTGACCTGGACCGAGTTGGGCCGCTCCAGGGCGCCGTCGGCGAAGGCCGGGGCGGCGGTGGCGGAGCCGGAGAGCGAGGTGCAGTTGGGCAGCAGCCGTTCGATGTGCTGGCCGAGCCGCTGGTTGTACATCCGCAGCACGATCCGGATCCCGGGGTTGAGACCCTCGGCGGCCATCGCGGCGTGGATGTTGCCCTGGTCGGTGCCGTCCACCAGGGCGATCCCGTTGGCGTCCGCCACCCCGCAGGCGCGCAGCGTCTCGGCCGAGATGGCGGCGTACTCGTGCACCGCGGCCAGCCCGGGGATCTGGCTGATCCGCGGTCCGTGGTCCTTCGTCAGGTCCGGGACCAGCGCGACCACCGGGACGTCGTAGTGCTCGATCAGCTCGCGGATCAGACGGTGGGCGAGCGCGTTGCCGCCGCACACCAGGTAGTGACTCAACCGGCCCCCCGACCTCGTCCCGCTCCGGCCCAGTGGTGCGGCCCCCGACCCGATCATAACCAGCGAGGTGTCCGCCGGATGGCGGTCCGATGGCCGTCCCCCGAACGGCCGTTCCCGTACGGCGCACCACCGGGGGGAGCGGCAGAGTGGGGACGATCGACACCACTGCCCGTCAGGAGCCGCGCCGTGAACGAGGTCTACCGCCCCACCCCGATCCCCGACGAGGAGCACCCCGGCTTCGAGGGCCCGATCCAGCGGCTGGCCAAGATGGCCTGGCAGGTGCTGCTCGCCGCGGGCGTCGTCTCGCTGGCGCTCGGTGTGATCGTCTTCGTCTGGCCCAAGCAGACCCTGTGGGTGGTGGGGGTGCTGTTCGGGCTCTACCTGGTGGTGATCGGCGTGGTGCAGCTGGTCGCCGCCTTCGGCACGCACGCCACCACGGCGCTGCGGGTGCTGGCGTTCGTCAGCGGGGCGCTCTGCCTGCTGCTGGGGCTGCTCTGCTTCCGCAGCGCGGTGCAGTCGCTGGCGCTGCTGGGGATCTGGATCGGGATCGGCTGGCTGTTCCGCGGCATCACCCAGCTCGCGGCCACCGCCTCCGACCCCCGGATGCCGGCCCGCGGCTGGCAGGTCTTCGGCGGGGTGCTCAACACCCTGGCGGGCGTGCTGCTGATGGTCTGGCCGGTGCACTCGGTGGCGGCCCTGACCGTGCTGGCGGGGGTGTGGCTGCTGGTGCTCGGCCTGATGGAGATCGTCACCGCGCTCCAGGTCCGCCGCCGCTCCAAGGAGATCCCGGCGGGCGTCTGAGGGCGTCGGACCAACGGGACCCCCGGCCGGCCCGGCCGGGGGTCCCGCGCGGTCAGCGGTTCTCGAAGGACGGCTTGCGCTTCTCGGCGAAGGCGGCCATCCCCTCCTTCTGGTCCGCGGTGGCGAACAGGGCGTGGAACAGGCGGCGTTCGAAGCGCACGCCCTCGGCGAGGGTGGTCTCGAAGACCCGGTTCACGCTCTCCTTCATCATCACGGAGGCGGTGGTGGACATCGCCGCGATCGTCTCGGCGGTGGCCAGCGCCTCGGTGAGCAGGTCGGCGGCCGGAACGATCCGGGCCACCAGCCCGGCCCGCTCGGCCTCCTCGGCGCCCATCATCCGGCCGGTGAGGCAGAGGTCCATCGCCTTGGCCTTGCCGATCGCCCGGGTGAGCCGCTGCGAGCCGCCGATGCCGGGGATGACACCGAGCTTGATCTCCGGCTGGCCGAACTTCGCGGTGTCGGCCGCGATCAGGACGTCACAGAGCATCGCCAACTCGCAGCCGCCGCCCAGCGCGTAGCCCGCGACGGCGGCGATCACCGGCTTGCGCAGCCGGCCCAGCTCGTCCCAGGGGCCCAGCCAGTCCTCCAGGTAGACCGCGGGGAACGCGTTGCCCTGCATCTCCTTGATGTCCGCCCCGGCGGCGAAGGCCTTCTCCGAGCCGGTGATCACGGTGCAGCCGATCTCCGGGTCCCGGTCGAAGGCGGTGGCGGCGGCCACCACCTCCCGCATCAGCTGGTTGTTCAGCGCGTTCAGCGCCTCTGGGCGGTTGAGCGTGATCAGCCCGACCCGCCCCTTCTGCTCCACCAGGATCGTCTGGTACTCGGTCATCCTCGTTGACTCCCTCGGTACGCCTGCGGGTCTCCGGGGACAACCATCCCGAAGAAGGGCGCCGCACACCAGTCTCGCGATCCGAGACGATGATCACGTGTCAGGCGGGCGGTTCAGCGCAGCAGGGTGGCCAGCGGACGGGCCGTCACCTGCGCGGCCGGCCGGGAGACGTACAGCGCCGCGTGGTACCAGCCCTCCTCCTCCAGCCCGGCCGGGTCCAGGCCCGCCTCCACCGCCGCCCGCAGCGCCCCCGCCCGCTCCTCGGGCCCGGTGAAGCGGCGCTGCGGGAAGGTCCCGGCGGCCCGTTCGGTGACCAGGCCGTACTCCGCCAGCACCTCGGCCACCGGCCCGTACGGCACCGCCCGCAGGGCGAAGGCCGCCACCCAGGGCGGGGAGGCGGTGCAGGCCAGCAGGTGGTCGAAGCTGCGCTCGGAGACGTAGCCGATGCCGCCGGTCACCGTCACCAGACCGACGTCGGCCAGCAGCGCGCGCAGCGCGGGGGAGGGTGCGGCCCGCTCCAGGTTCTCCGCGAAGGCGGCGTCCAGCAGCCCGGCCCGCCGGGCGTGGTCGACCGGGCCGGTGGCCACGTCCACGCCGATCACCGGCACCGCCTCGGGCCGCCGCCGGGCGGCGTAGAACTGCCGGTCCCGCAGGGTGAGTTCCTCGGCCGAGAGGGAGTCCAGGGCCGGGTCGGTGTAGCGGTGGTAGAGCTCGGCCAGGGTCAGCTGGTGGTTGAGCAGCGCCGCGTTCACCCCGTACGAGCAGCACAGGTCCACCACCGCCCGGGGCGCCCGGGCGGCGGTCAGCAGCCGGAAGACCCGCTGGGCGTGGTGCGGCGTCAGGTACTCGTACGGGGCCAGCGCCCGGAAGTACCCGCGCGGGTCCGGCCCCGCGTACGCGGCGGCGAAGTCGGCCTTGCCCGGCATCGCGTGACCCGAACTCATGCGGCGGCCTCCCCGGCGGGACGGGACGTGTACACACCCCCAGTCAAGACCGGGCCGCCGCCCGGCGCAACGCACCGCTGCGCCGGGCGGGCGCGCCGGTGCCGTCAGCCGGCCAGGCCGAGCTCGTCGCCGGGGCGCGGGGCGAAGAAGGCGTCGACCTGAGCGTCCGTCACCCCGTCGAGGGTGGCGGGGCTCCACCGCGGGTTGCGGTCCTTGTCGACCACCTGGGCGCGGATGCCCTCGACCAGGTCGGGGGTGGTGAGGGCGGTGCAGGAGATCCGGTACTCCTGGTCGAGGGTCTCGGCCAGCGAGTGGTGGGCGCGGGCGCGGCGCAGGGCGGCCAGGGTGACCTTGAGCATGGTGGGGGACTTGGCCCGGATCTGCTCGGCCGCCTCCTTGGCCTCGGCGGTGCCCTCGGCGTCCAGGCGCTCCAGCACCTCCTCCACCGTGCCGGCGGCGTAGCAGCGGTCGATCCACTCGCGCTGGGCGGCCAGTTCTGCGGCCGGGGCCTCGGCGGCGTGGGCGGCCAGCGCCTCGGCGGGGGTGACCTCGGCGAGGGCGGCGGTGAAGGAGGAGAGCGCCGCGCCCGGTACGAAGTGGTCGGCGAAGCCGAGGAGCAGGGCGTCGCCGGGGCCCATGGTGGCGGCGGTGAGGGCCAGGTGGGTGCCGAGCTCGCCGGGGGCGCGGGCCAGCAGCAGGCTGCCGCCGACGTCCGGCACCAGGCCGATCCTGGTCTCCGGCATGGCCACCGTGGTGCGCTCGCTGACCACCCGGACGCTGCCGTGCACGGAGAGGCCGACCCCGCCGCCCATGGTGATCCCGTCCATCACCGCCACGTAGGGCTTGGGGTAACGGGAGATCAGGTGGTTGGTCAGGTACTCGTCCCGGAAGAAGGCCCGGGCCCCGGCGCCGCCGAGCTTGGCGTCGTCGTGCAGCGCGCGGATGTCCGCACCGGCGCACAGCCCGCGGTCGCCCGCCCCGGTCAGCACCACGGTCTCCACCGCGTCGTCCTGGGCCCACTCGGTCAGCCTGTCGCGGACCGCGAGCAGCATCCCGTGCGTGAGCGCGTTGAGCGCCCGGGGCCGGTTCAGCATGATCCGCCCGGCCCGGCCGTCCCGGGCCATCAGCACATCCGTCGTCGTCGCCATGTGGAGCGCACTCTCCGTTCGTCGTCGTTCCGGTCGCCCTTGGGGCCGTCCTGCCGCTCAGGCCGGGGCCGCGGCGTCTGGGCACGCACCTCGCCGGCTTCTCGTCGGTCGCCGATGCTCCGCATGGACTCCCTCCTCGGCGCCGCCGAGGCACGCACCCAGACGCCGCGGCCTGATCCGACCTGAGCGGCAGGACGGCCCCAGCGATCATCGCAGGCCCGTGCACATGCCACGGCCCCCGCCCGGAAGACCGGACGGGGGCCGTGGCGGAGGTGCTACGGGACGATGCGGCCGGTGACCTCGCCGAAGGAGATCACGGTGCCGTCGGGGCCCGGGGCGGTGGCGGTGATGGTGACGGTGTCGCCGTCCTCCAGGTAGCTGCGGGTGGTGCCGTCGTCGAGCTTGACGGGCTCCTGGCCGTTCCAGGTGAGCTCGATCAGGGCGCCGCGGGTCTCCGGCTCCGGGCCGGAGACGGTGCCGGAGGCGAACAGGTCGCCGGGGCGGACGGAGGCGCCGTTGACGGTCATGTGGGCCAGCATCTGGGCGGCGGTCCAGTACATCCCGGCGAATGGCGGGCGCGAGATCACCTGGCCGTTCAGACGGACCGTCAGGGAGATGTCCAGGCCCCAGGGCTCGTCCTCCCGGTCGGCGAGGTAGGGGAGCAGCTCGAAGGTCCGGGCCGGCGGGGCGACCCGGGCCGCCTCCAGGGCGTCCAGCGGGACCACCCACGGGGAGAGCGAGGTGGCGAAGGACTTGCCGAGGAAGGGGCCGAGCGGCACGTACTCCCAGGCCTGGAGGTCGCGCGAGGACCAGTCGTTGAGCAGGCAGACGCCGAAGACGTGCTCGCGGAAGTCGGCCTGGGAGACCGGCTTGCCGAGCTCGGAGCCGGCGCCGACCACGAAGGCCACCTCGGCCTCGATGTCCAGGCGGCGGCTCGGGCCGAAGGACGGCAGCTCGTCGGTGGGGGCCTTGCGCTGGCCGTGCGGGCGGACCACCTCGGTGCCGGAGACCACGATCGAGCCGGAGCGGCCGTGGTAACCGATCGGCAGGTGCTTCCAGTTGGGGGTGAGCGGTTCGGTGCCGGGGCGGAAGATCTTGCCCAGGTTGGTGGCGTGGTGCTCGGAGGCGTAGAAGTCGACGTAGTCGGCCACCTCGAACGGCAGGTGGAGGGTGACCTCCGCCGCCGGGTACAGGTGCGGGGAGAGCGCCGCGCGGTAGGACTCCTCGCTCAGCCAGCGGGTGAGCGCGGCCCGGACCTCGGTCCAGGCCGGACGCCCGGCCGCCAGCAGCGGGTTGAGCGTGTCGGCGTCCAGCAGCACCGACGGGTCCCCGGCGGCCCGGGCGGCGGCGCCGGCGTCCAGCACGAAGTCGCCGACGGCCACGCCGATCCGGCGGCGGCCGGGCTCCTCGGCGGTCGAGAAGACGCCGTAGGGCAGGTTGTGCAGGCCGAACGGCGAGTCCTGCGCGGAGGCGAGCCAGCTGGTCAAGACTTCTCCCGGGTGAGCAGGCCGAGCTCGGCCAGGTCGGCGAGCGGCTCGGCGATGGAGCAGGTGCCGAAGGCGGTGAACGACCGTCGGGCGGTGGCGATCTGGGTGTCCGTCAACTGCCGTACCACCTCGGCGAGTCGGCCCCCCGACCGCTCGGCGAGGTGGTCGGCGGCATGGTCCGGGTCGGCGGCGGCGAGCAGCACGTTGAGGAAGCCGTGGTGCTCGAAGCCGGTCTCCGGGTCGGTGTGCCGGACGGCGTTGTGCAGCCCGGCGGTGAGCTTGTACGGGATGCCGCGCTCGGCGCAGCCGGCCAGGAAGGCGGCCAGCTGGGCCTCGGTCGGGAAGGCCTCGGCGGCCAGCCCGCCGGTGCGGAACTTGGCCCGGTGCCGGGTGCCCACCAGCTGGTCGAGCTGCTTGAACAGCAGGTCCCCGTAGGGGAGTTCGAGCGCGGCGACGACGCCCTCGGGCAGCCCCGAGGGCAGCTCGGCGGCGGCCACCTCGACGCCGACGACGTCCAGCCCGGCCACCGGGGTGAAGCGCTCGGTGCCCGGCGCCAGCACCAGCGCGACGGGGAACTCCGGCCGCAGCGCGGCCAGTTCGCCGGCCCGGCCCGCCCCGCACAGGAAGGGGCCCACGGCCTCGGCGTACCAGGCCAGGCGGTGCCCGTGGTGGGCGGGCACCGCCTCGCCCAGCGGAAGGTCTCCCGGCGGGAAGACCGACGCGTCGTCGAAGAGTCCTCGGAACAGCGCGGGCACCGTCACTTGCGGCCCCCCGACCAGCTCCAGGCGTACGTGCCGTCGTCGGTCGCGGTGCCGCCCTCGCCGAGCTCCAGCGGGCGGAAGGTGTCCACCATGACCGCCAGCTCGTCGAAGAACTCCGCGCCGATCGAGCGCTCGTACGCGCCCGGCTGCGGGCCGTGGGTGTGGCCGCCCGGGTGCAGCGAGATCGAGCCCTGGCCGATCCCCGAGCCCTTGCGGGCCTCGTAGTTGCCGCCGCAGTAGAACATCACCTCGTCGCTGTCCACGTTGGCGTGGTAGTACGGCACCGGGATGGAGAGCGGGTGGTAGTCCACCTTGCGCGGCACGAAGTTGCAGATCACGAAGTTGTTGCCCTCGAAGACCTGGTGGGACGGCGGCGGCTGGTGGATCCGGCCGGTGATCGGCTCGTAGTCCCTGATGTTCAGCGCGTACGGGTAGAGGCAGCCGTCCCAGCCCACCACGTCGAAGGGGTGGTGCGGCACGGTGTAGCGGGTGCCCACCACGCCCTGCGGGCCGCGGTGCTTGACCAGCACGTCCACCGGGCCGTCGTGCTCGGCCAGCAGCGGGCCGACCGGGCCGCGCAGGTCGCGCTCGCAGTACGGGGCGTGCTCCAGCAGCTGGCCGAAGCGCGAGAGGTAGCGCTTGGGCGGGGTGATGTGGCTGTTCGCCTCGATGCAGTAGGCGCGCAGCGGGGCGTCCCCGGTGGGGACCCAACGGTGCGTGGTGGCACGGGGGATGATGACGTAGTCCCCCTCGCCGACCTCCAGCGAGCCGAACACCGTCTCCAGCACGCCGGTGCCGGACTCCACGTAGACGCACTCGTCGCCGAGCCCGTTGCGGTACAGCTCGCTCGGCGCGCCGGCCGCCACGTAGGAGAGGCGGACGTCGCCGTTGCCGAGCACCAGGCGGCGCCCGGCGACGGCGTCGACGTCCTTCCACTCCTCGCCCGGGAAGAGCTCGTGGAGCTTCAGGTGCCGGGGCAGGAGGGGCAGGTTGGGCACGGTCGACTGGCTCGGCAGGTCCCACGGGGCGGCGTCCAGGATCGCGGACGGGATGCCCTTGTGGTACAGCAGCGAGGAGTCCGAGGAGAACCCCTCCTCACCCATCAACTCCTCGTAGTAGAGCGCCCCTTCGGGCGTGCGGTGCTGGGTGTGCCGCTTCGGCGGGATGCTGCCGAGCTGCCGGTAGTGCGCCATCGTCCTGCTCCTCCTGGGCCGGTCTCAGAGGTTTCCGCGCTTGTCCTGCTCGCGCTCCAGGGACTCGAAGAGCGCCTTGAAGTTGCCCTTCCCGAAGCCCAGCGAACCGTGCCGCTCGATGAACTCGAAGAACACCGTCGGCCGGTCGCCCTGCGGCTTGGTGAAGATCTGCAGCAGGTAGCCGTCCTCGTCACGATCGACCAGGATGCCGCGCTTCTTGAGCTCCTCGACCGGGACGCGCACCTTGCCGATGCGCTCGCGCAGCTCCGGGTCGTCGTAGTACGAGTCCGGGGTGGAGAGGAACTCGACGCCGTTGGCGCGCAGGATGTCCACGGTGGTCAGGATGTCGTTGGTGGCCAGCGCCAGGTGCTGGCAGCCCGGGCCGCCGTAGAACTCCAGGTACTCGTCGATCTGGGACTTCTTCTTGGCGATGGCCGGCTCGTTCAGCGGGAACTTCACCCGGTGGTTGCCGCTGGCGACCACCTTGCTCATCAGGGCGGAGTACTCGGTGGCGATGTCGTCGCCGACGAACTCGGCCATGTTCTCGAAGCCCATGACCCGGTTGTAGAACGCCACCCACTCGTCCATCTTGCCGAGCTCGACGTTGCCCACCGCGTGGTCCAGGGCCTGGAACAGGCGCTTGGGGTGGCCCTCCGGGCGCTGCACCCGGGTCTGCGCGGCGACGAAGCCGGGCAGGTACGGGCCCTGGTAGCGGGAGCGGTCGATCAGGGTGTGCCGGGTCTCGCCGTAGGTGGCGATGGCGGCGCGGCGGACGGTGCCGTTCTCGTCCGAGACGTCGTTCGGCTCCTCCAGCACGGTGGCGCCGGTGGCGCGGGCGTGCGCGATGCACTTGTCCACGTCCGGGACCTCGAGGGCCAGGTCGACCACGCCGTCGCCGTGGCGGCGGTGGTGGTCCAGCAGCGGGCTCTCCGGGGAGACGCCGCCCTTGATGACGAAGCGGCAGGAGCCGGAGCGCAGCACGTAGGCCTTGCGGTCGCGGCGGCCGGTCTCCGGGCCGGAGTAGGCGACCAGCTCCATGCCGAACACGGCCTGGTAGAACTGCGCCGTCTGGGTGGCGTTGCCCACCACGAAGACGACCGCGTCCTGGGCGGTCACCGGGAAGGGGTCACCGGCGGCGTCGTGCTCGACCAGACCCACCAGGCGGCGCAGCTGCTCCGCGTCGAGCCCGGCCTCCAGCTCCTCGGGGGTCAGTTCAACGGCGTTGGTGGTCATGGGTGGTTCCTCCACGTCGAGGCATGCGGTGCGCTGAGCTTGCTCCCGTCCGGTCGGTTGGGCAACAGGTCGCCCGTGGGCTGCGCAGTGTGTACAAGGTGGGCAGGGGTCGGCCGGTGCGGCTGGACAGATTGCCCAGTGGTGGCCGGTCAGGCTCCCCTTGCCAGGATCTCCAGCACCTCCCGGTCCGAGGTCTGCCCGAAGTCCGCGTAGAACGCGCCGACGGCCCCGAAGCGCTCCGGTTCGTACGGGCAGACCAGCTCGTCGGCCTCCCCGGCCAGCTCGGCCCGCCAGCCGGCCGGGGCCACCGGGACGGCCAACACCAGGAGGGCGGCGCCGCGCTGACGGAGCGTCCGGCAGGCCGCCCGGGCGGTGGAGCCGGTGGCCAGGCCGTCGTCCACCACGACCACGGTGCGCCCGGCCAGCGGCCGGGGCGGGCGGCCGCCCCGGTAGCGGGCGGCCCGGCGGGCCAGCTCGGCGCGCTCGGCCCGCTCCACGGCGGCGAGCTGATCCGGCGTCACCCGGGCGGCGTGGAGCACCTGTTGGTCCAGCACCAGGGCGCCGTCCTCGCCGACGGCGCCCATCGCCAGCTCCGGCTGCCAGGGCACCCCGAGCTTGCGCACCACGCAGACGTCCAGCGGGGCCCCCAGCGCGGCGGCCACCTCGGCGGCCACCGGCACCCCGCCGCGCGGCAGCCCGGCCACCACCGCACCCGGGCGCGGCCCCAGCGCGGCGGCCAGCCGGCGCCCGGCGTCCCTGCGGTCGGTGAAGTGCACGGTCCCGCCTCCTCCTCCCACCGTACGTCCGCCGGTCCCGGGCACCGGCCGGGACAACGGGGGCCGGATTCCGGGACGAAGGGGGCCGGGCGCCGGGACCGGGTGGAGGCGCAGCGCCCGTGCGTCCGGGACGGCGGGCCGGGGACCTTGGAGCTCCGAATCCAGTACGCACCGAGGGAGGCCCACCCGTGGCCGCCAAGACCAACACCCCCGCGCACGGCCTGTTCACCACCGGCGAGCCGATCAGCGCCTGGACGGTCAGCACCGCGCTCCCCGTCACCTACCAGGTGGCCTTCACCCCGCAGATCCTCGGCCCGGCCAACCCCGCGCTGGCCCATGCCGGGGCGCCCGCCGGACGGCGTCTGGTGGTGGTGGAGGAGACCGTGCACCGGCTGTACGGGGACCGGATCCGCGCCTACTTCGAGGCCCGGGGCCTGACGGCCGCGCTCTGCGTGCTGCCGGCCCACGAGCAGGTGAAGACCATGGACTCGGTCTTCCTGGTCGCGGAGCAGATGGACCGCTTCGGCGTCTCCCGCCGGCACGAGCCGGTGATCGCGATGGGCGGCGGCGTGCTGATGGACGTGGTCGGCCTGGCCTGCAGCCTCTACCGGCGCTCCACCCCCTTCGTCCGGGTGCCCACCACCCTGATCGGCCTGGTGGACGCCGGCGTCGGCGCCAAGACCGGGGTCAACTTCGGCCCGCACAAGAACCGGCTCGGCACCTACCACCCGGCCGCGGTCACCCTGCTCGACCCGGCCTTCCTGGCCACCCTGGACCAGCGGCACCTGAGCAACGGGCTGGCCGAGGTGCTCAAGGTCGCGCTGATCAAGGACAAGCGGCTGTTCGAGCTGCTGGACCGCACCGGCGAGCAGCTGATCGAGCAGCGCTTCCAGGGCCCGACCCCCGGCGGGGAGGTGCTGGTGCGGGCGGTGCACGGGATGCTCCAGGAGCTCCAGCCCAACCTCTGGGAGCACCGCCTGGAGCGCTCGATGGACTACGGGCACTCGTTCAGCCCCACCGTCGAGATGCGCGCGCTGCCCGAGCTGCTGCACGGCGAGGCGGTCTGCCTCGACATGGCGCTCACCACCGTGCTCGCCCAGCGGAGGGGACTGGTCGAACGGGCCGAGCGGGACCGGGTGCTGACGGTCATGCGCAAGCTGCGGCTGCCGCTCTGGCACCGGCTGCTGGACGCCGCGACGCTCGCCGACGCGCTGGCCGACACCGTCCGGCACCGCGACGGCCGGCAGCGCTTCCCGCTCCCGGTCGGCATCGGGGCCGGCTGCTTCGCCGACGACGTCACGGCCGCCGAGATCGCCTCTGCCGCCGCCGAGTTGGAGGAGCTGGCATGCGCAGCGCGGTGATCGTGGCCGACACCCGGGGGGCGGCCGACGTGCACGGTGTGCACGGCACCCACGGGCTCACCCACTGGACCTGCCTGGCCCGCCGGCCCGGCCTGCACGGCGGCTGGGAGGCCGTCGAGTGGGCCAGCCTGCCGCCGGGCGGGGTCAGCGGGGAGCACCTGCACACCAGGACCGAGGAGGTCTACGTCCTCCTCACCGGCCGCGGCGAAGTCACGCTCGACGGCCACCCCCATCCCGTCGAGGCCGGTGACGTCATCCTCACCGGGCTCGGCACCACGCACGGCCTGCGCAACACCGGGGCCGAAGCGCTGGACTGGCTGGTGATCGAAATGCCCGCACCGCACCCCGGCCGACTGCCCGACCGGCACCCCGCCCACCTGCCCCGCCCCCGCACGCCGATCATGCGGCACGCGGTGGTCACCAACCTCCGCCGGGTCGGCCCGATCGACCCCGGCGTGGTGCTCACCGGGCCGCTGGTCCGCCTGGAGGTGGCCCGGCTCGCCCCGGGCGCCCGGGCCGAGCTGGTGGCCGACGGCGTCGAGCACACCGTCTTCGTGACGGCCGGCCGCGGCCGGGCCGCCGCCGGGGACGTCCGGGTCCCGATGGAGCCCGGACGCTCCGTCACCCTCCCGCTCGGCAGCTCGGCGGCCCTCACCGCCGGGCCGGACGGGCTGGAGTACGTCCACGCGGTGCTGCTCGTGGCACCGCCCGCCACCGGAGGCGAACCCGAATGATCGTCAGCGACACCGCGCACGCCGCCGTGCACCTGGGCCCCGGCACCCAGCGGGTCCGCACCCGCTGCCTGGCCCGCCGGGGCATGCTGCACAGCGAGACCGAGGCCGTCGACCACGTCCGGCTCAGCCCCGGCGCCTGCTACGACCTCACCGGCCGGGGCGGCACCGAGGCCGCCTGGTACGTGCTGCGCGGCCCGGTCGCGCTGCTGGACTGCCCCGAGCAGCCGCTGCGCACCCTGACCGAGGGGGACCTGCTGCTCGCCCCCGAGGGCGGCCGGGTCCACCTGCACGGCGGCCCACTGGGCGCCGAGCTGCTCTGCCTGACCCTCACCCCGGCCGCCGTGAGCGGCCAACTCCCGTCCCGCAAGCCCGACTTGCTGGTTCGCGAGGGCTGACCGACACCGCCTCCCGGGGCCACGGCAGGGCCGGAACGGGACCCCGCGCCCTGCCGCCCGGGACAGCGGGCGGGACATCGTCGAAGCATCGAGACCGAGCAAGGAGCGTCCGAGATGACCAGCACCGCGATCACCGCCCTCCGCCGGGGCCGCGCCGTCGACCCCGGCCGGGTGCTCACCGGACCGCTGCGCGGCGTCGGGCTCTCCTGGCTCGACCCCGGCGAGAGCGTCGAGCTCACCTCCGACGGGGTCGAGCACACGCTCTACGTCACCGCCGGCGGTGGTGAGGCCGCCACCGAGGAGACCGAGGTGCCGCTCGCCGAGGGCACCGCCGTCACGCTGCCGCTGGGCGGCCGACTCGCCCTCACCGCCGGCGAGTCCGGCCTGGAGTACTTCCACGCCGTGCTCGCGGTCCCCACCGACCCGGGAGATGAACCCCGATGATCGTCACCACCGCCTCCGCCTCGGCGATGACCGTGGTCGGCCCCGGCAGCGAGCGCACCCGGGTCTCCACCCTGGCCCGCCGCGACCTGGTCCGGGCCGACTGCGAGTCCTTCGAGCACCTGCGGCTCAGCCCCGGCGCCACCCACGCGCGGACCGGCCGCCGGGAGACCGAGACCGCCTGGTACGTGCTGCGCGGCCCGGTCCTCGCGGACCAGCATCCGGGCGAGGCCCACCACCTGGCCGACGCCGGTGACCTGCTGCTGGTCCCGGCCGGCCAGGACCTCACCCTGCGGGCCGGCCCGCTCGGCGCCGAGCTGCTCTGCCTGACGCTCGGCGCGGCCCGGCGGCCCCGGCGCCACCCGCGGCTGCGGAAGGCCGTCCGGCCGTGACCGCCCTCCCCGGCGCCCGCGCCGTCCACCACGTCGCCTACACCGTCCCCGACCTGGAGGAGGCCGTGGCCTTCTTCACCGGGCTGCTCGGCGCCGAGCTGGTCTACCGCACCGGCCCGGTCCAGGACCCGGACGGGGACTGGATGGAGCGTCAACTCGGCGTCCATCCGAGGGCGGTGGCGCACATCGCGATGCTGCGCCTGGGCCCGGTGGGCAACCTCGAACTCTTCCAGTACGAGGCCCCGGGCCAGCGCCGCGAGCTCCCGCGCAACAGCGACTGGGGCGGCCACCACCTGGCCATCGCGGTGGCCGACGTGGACGCCGCGGCCGCGTACCTGCGGGCCAACGGCGTGGAGGTGCTCGGCGAACCGGAGACGGTCGCCGAGGGCGGCCCGATCGACGGCGACCGCTGGGTCTACTTCCGCGCCCCCTGGGGCCTCCAGCTGGAACTGATCGACCTGCCGCGCGGCCTGCCGTACGAGCGGACCACCACCGCCCGGCTCTACCACCCCGACACCGACTGGAGTTGACCGATGATCAGCGCCACCGCCGCGGTGGTCCGCGGCCCCGGGGAGCCCTTCCGGCTCGAACCCGTGCTGCTGGACGAGCCCCGGCCGGACGAGGTGCTGGTCGAGGTGGCCGCCGCCGGGATCTGCCACACCGACCTGAGCGTCCGGGCCGGCCACACCCCCGGCCCGCTGCCGGCCGTGCTCGGCCACGAGGGGGCCGGCACCGTGCGGCGGGTCGGGAGCGCGGTGACGGGCCTGCGGCCCGGCCAGCCGGTGGTGCTGACCTTCACCTCCTGCGGGCGGTGCCCCGACTGCCGCACGGGGCGGCCGGTCCGCTGCGAGCACTGGCCCCGGCTCAACCTGTTCGGCGGGGCCCGCGCGGACGGCAGCCCGACCCTGCGCGCGGCCGACGGCTCGCCGCTGTACGGGCACTTCTTCGGCCAGTCCTCCTTCGCCACCCACGCGCTGGTGACGGAGCGGAACGCGATCCCGGTGCCCGGCGGCCTGCCGCCGGAGCTGCTGGCGCCGTTCGGCTGCGGGGTGCAGACCGGGGCCGGGGCGGTGCTCAACGTGCTGCGCCCGGAGCCGGGTTCGACCCTGGTGGTGTTCGGTGCCGGGGCGGTCGGGCTGGCCGCCCTGCTGGCGGCCCGGCTCACCCCGGCCACCGGGCTGGTCGCGGTGGACGTCCGGCCGGAGCGGCTGACGCTGGCCCGCGAGCTGGGCGCCACCGCCGTGGTGGACGCCACCGCCGGGGATCCGGTGGCGGCCGTGCGCGAGCTGACCGGCGGCCGGGGCGCCGGGTACGCCCTGGAGACCAGCGGGCAGCCGACCGTGCTCGGGCAGGCGGTCGGCGCGCTGGCGGCCGGCGGCACCTGCGCGGTGGTGGGCGCCCCGCCCCGGGGGAGCGAGCTGGCCCTGGACGCGGCGGTCCTGCTGGACCGCACGCCGAGGATCGTCGGCGTCAACCAGGGCGCCAGCCTGCCCGGGCGATTCCTGCCCGCGCTGGTGGAGCTCTTCCGGGCCGGCCGGCTGCCGGTGGACCGGCTGGTGCGGGCCTTCCCGTTCGCCGAGGTCGAGCGGGCCGCGGCCGCCGCGGCGGGCGGCGAGGTGGTCAAGCCGGTGCTGGTGATGGGCTGACGCGCCGTCAACCCGGGCCGACCCACCAGCATGTCACGCTAAGTCATACATTCACCACTGGTAGTGTCGGCCGGGTGGATGAGCAGCAGAGGGACGCCGGATCCGTGCGTGTACTGATCGTCGATGACCACCCCCTCTTCCGGGAGGGGCTGAAGGCCGCCCTGCAGAGCGCCGAGGGCATCGAGGTGGTGGGCGAGGCCGAGACGGTGGCCGCCGTCCCCGGGGCGGTGGCCGACCTGCTGCCCGACGTGGTGGTGCTCGACCTCTCGCTGCCGGACGGCTCCGGCCTGGAGGCGGCCCGGCTGCTGGCCGCCCAGACCCCGACCGCTCCGGTGCTGATGCTGACCATGGCCGACGACGACGGCAGCCTGCTGGCCGCCCTCCAGGCCGGAGCCCGGGGCTACCTGGTCAAGGGCGCGGGGCGCGACGAGGTGCTGCACGCGGTGCGCACCGTCGCGGCCGGCGGCGCGGTCTTCGGCTCCGACATCGCCGCCCGGATCACCGCCCTGCTGGCCGGCACCAAGCTGCGCGAGGCCGGGCAGCTCTTCCCGACCCTGACCGCCCGCGAGGCCGAGGTGCTCAACCTGGTCGCCAAGGGCCTGGACAACCGCCGGATCGCGCGCGAGCTGGTGGTGGCCGAGAAGACCGTGCGCAACCACGTCACCCACATCTTCGAGAAGCTCCACGTGGCCACCCGGGCCGAGGCCGTGGCCCGGGCCCGGGACATGGGGCTGGGCGACGACTGACGCACCGTCGGGCGGGACCGGCCCGGGGCCGGGACGGGACCAGCGGCCCGTGCGACCGGGACAGCGGACGGGGGAGCATGGGCAGCCCCACGTGGGTCACGGGCGAGGAGCACAGCCGATGAGCGAACCTCAGAGCACCAGCACCGCCCGGGCCCTCGCGGTGTCCGGGCTCGCCCTCCTGGCGGCCCTGCTCTGGGCGGGGCTGGCCATCGCCAACCCCGGGCTGGGCTTCGACCAGCAGTACTTCTACGACGGCGGCTGGGTCGCCTTCGGGCTCACCCTGGCGCTCTGCGGCGTGGCGCTGGTGCTCAACCGCAACGCCGTCGGCCTCGGCGTCATGCTGCTGCTCTCCGGGCTGCTGATCCCGGCCGGGGCGGCCGCCGAGCTGGTGACCGGGCTGGCCGAGGCCGGGCCGGCCGCCGTGTGGGCCTCGACCTCGGTGGCCTTCGCCTCCCAGGTCTGCTTCATGGCACTGCTGATCGCACTGCCGCTCTGGCTGCCGGGCATGCGCCTGCCCGCCCGCGCGCGGTGGGCGCTGCCGGGCGTGCTGCTGCTGGCCCTGCCGATCGGGATGGTCAACGTCTGCCTGAACCCCACCGTCTACGGCCGGACCAACCCGTACGCCGAGAGCTCCCTGTACGCCTGGCTGGACTCCTGGTTCACCCTGGCGGTCTCGTACCACGTGCTGCTCGGCGCCACCTGCCTGACGCTGCTGGTCGCGGCCGTCCGCTGGTACCGCTCGCCCGGGCCGCAGCCCTTCCAGCGCGAGCTGGTCGCCGCCTACCTGCTGTGGAACGTGCTGGTCACCGTCCCGTACTACGTCGACTTCCAGGCCGACTGGCTCGTCTACGCCACCTTCCTGGCCGGGGTGGTGGCCTGGGCCCTGGTGCCGGCCGCCGCCTTCCGGCGGGACCACTCGCTCGCCCTGGACCGGGCCACCCGCCGCTACCTGGTCGGGTACGCCTTCGGCACGCTGCTCTTCGTGGTGGTCACGGCCGCCGCCGTGCTGGCCCAGCTGCTGCTGCCCGGCGGCTCGGCCGGTGCCCGCTGGGCGCTGCTGATCAGCGTCGGCGCGCTCGGCGCCCTGCTCCAGCCGGCGGCCCACTCCATGACCCGGCTGGTCGACCGCTACTACTACGGCGAGCGGGCCCAGCCCTACCAGCTGGCGCGCGGTCTGGCCGAGCGGATGAGCCACACCGTCAGCCCCGCCGAGGCGCCGCCGCTGCTCTGCCGGACGGTGGTGGAGGCGCTCGGCCTGCCCGGGGCCCTGGTCCAGGTGGAGACCAGGGCCGGGGCTCGCGAGCTGGCCCGGCTGGGGAGCCCGGGCCCGTCCGCCGAGAGCTTCCCGCTGAGCTACGAGGGCGCGGTGATCGGGCAGTTGACGGTCTCTCCGCGCTCGGGCCAGCGCGAGCTGGACCGGCAGGACCGCGAGGTGCTCCGGCTGCTGGCCGACCAGGCCTCGCCCTCGATCGCCGCGATCGGCCTGTACGAGGACCTCCAGGACAGCCGCAAGCGGATCGTGCTGGCCCGGGAGGAGGAGCGGCGGCGGCTGCGGCACGACCTGCACGACGGGCTCGGCCCGGCGCTCTCCGGCCTGCGGCTCCAGGTGGACGCGGCGCAGACCGGTGTGCCGCCCGGCTCGACGGTGGCCGGCTCGCTCACCGCCGCCTCGGCCGGGATCGGCGGTGCGATCACCGAACTGCGCCGGATCACCGACGGGTTGGCGCCCGCCGCGCTGGACGGCGAGGGCCTGTCCGGGGCGCTGCGCGGGCTGGCCGACGGGCTGGGCCACCGCGCCCTGCGGGTCACCCTGGACCTGGATCCGGACCCGCTGCCGCCGCTGCCGGCCGCCGTCGAGGTGGCGCTCTACCGGATCAGCGGCGAGGCGCTGAACAACGTGGTGCGCCACTCCGGGGCCTCCTCGGTCCGGCTCAGCCTGCGGGTCGGCCCCGAGGAGGTCACCGTCGAGGCGGCGGACGACGGCGCGGGATTCCCGGCCCACCACTCGATCGCCGGGGTCGGCCTGCGGTCGATGGCCGAGCGGGCCGAGGAGCTGGGCGGCACCTTCACGGCCGTGAACGACTCCGGCGGCGCCCGGGTCCGCGCGGTCTTCCCGCGGGCCCAGGTCTGAGCGCTCCCGGCGGGCTTCCGGGACCTCGCGGGGACCAGCGGCCCATGCGGACGGGACCGTTCCGGGCGCAGGGTGGTGGAGGACCCGCTCCCCGGCGGGCCGCCACACCGGAGGCGATCGCATGACCACCGTGAAGACCCTGCCGATCCCCGGGCCGCGTCCCGTGCCAAGCACGTACGCGCCGGGCACCGACGCGCCGCTGCGGATCACCTGCCGGCCGGGCATCCCGCGCCGCCCGCACAAGCCCAAGCCGGAGGGGGAGCCCAAGCCGGACGACGAGCCCAAGCCGGACGAGGAACCCGAAGTGCGCTGAGCGCGCGCTCCGGGACCCACTGGGAACAGTACCGAGCGGCCCGGCCGGGCACCCCCGGCCGGGCCCTTCCGCGCGCTCAGGGCGCGCGCAGCACCAGCTCGGCGAAGCGGTCCGGCCGGGAGAGGTTGAGGAAGTGGTCGGCCCCGGTCACCGTGACCAGCTCCGCGCCGGGCACGCCGGCGGCGATCCGGGCGGCGCAGCGGTGGGTGTACGGGAGGTCGTGCTCGCCGACCGCGGCCAGGGTCGGAGCCGTCACCTCGGCCAGGTGGGCGATGCCGGGGCGGGCGGGCTCCAGCGGCTCGGCGGGGGTGCCGAGCAGGAAGTCGGGGGAGTCGGCGTAGAGCCGGGCCAGCCGCAGCCGCTGGGCCGGGGTCGCCCGTGGTGCCCAGACGTCGAGGTCGGCCAGCGCGGCCGCCTGCTGGTCGCCCCGCCGCACCGCCTCCGCGCGCGGCGCCAGGGCGGTCAACACGGCGTCCAGGTCGGCCTGTTCGGCCGGGTCGGGGGCGGGCAGGTGCATCGCGCAGCCGACCAGCACCAGGCGCTCGACCCGCTCGGGGTGGGCGAGGGCGAAGTCCAGCGCCTTGCGGCCGCCGTCGGAGGAGCCGGCCAGGGTGGCCCGCTCGATCCCGTGGGCGTCCAGGACCGCCAGCAGGTCGGCGGTGAAGGACCAGGGCACGGTGGCCCGGGCGGAGCGGCGGCCGACCGAGCGGTCGTCGTACCTGGTCACCCGGCGGTGCGGGAGGAGTGCGGGGAGGTTGCCCTCCCACATCCGCAGGTCCACCGAGCCGGCGTTGAGCAGCACCAGGTCCGGGCCCGTCCCGGCCCGGGTGCTGAAGAGCTCGCCGCCGGGGACCGGGACCACCAGGTCCTGAGGGGTCGTCAAAGGGGGCTCCGTTCGGAAGGGTCGGCCGTGGGCCGGACCAGCTGAACAGAGCCCCCGGGTCGGGTGCCAGTGAATTGGCGGTCAGTGGTGGTGGCCGCCCATGTCGCCCATGCTCGGGTCGAGCGCCATCACGGCCATCGGGGAGACGGTGAAGGGCCGCATCATGCCGTCGTCCTCGTGGTCGAGGATGTGGCAGTGGTACATGTACTTGCCGGTGGCGCCGGTGAACTGCCCGGCGATCCGGACGAGTTCGCCGGGGGCGACGGTGACGGTGTCCTTCCAGCCCTGCTCGGCGGGCTCGATCACCGAGGGCGTGCCCCAGGTGACCGGCTTGCCGACCGGGGTGCCGCCGGCCGCCCGGTCCATGGTGGTGATGTCGCAGGCGGCCCGGGTGAGGATCTGGAACTGGATCAGGTGGACGTGCACCGGGTGCAGCGCCCTCGGCCCCAGGTTGACGACGGTCCACTGCTCCCAGGCGTCCTCCATGATCCGCCAGTTCAGCCGGTCGTTGAACTCCCGTGCGACGCGCCGGTACGTCCGCTCCGCCTGGCCGTCCTGGCGCAGCTGGACCAGGCCGTCCACGACGGTGCCGGGCGGCGGCACCTCGGCGGCGGGCACCTCCTCCATCTCCCAGAACTCGAACATGTTCTGCGGGGTCTGGTGGATCATCAGCATCCGGTGCCCGTGGTCGTGCGGGATGTCGTCGTGGCTGAGCCGCCGGAAGCTCGGCGAGAGCACCGCGGGCAGTGCGAACGGCTCGGCGCAGTCGGCCCGTTCGGCGACCCGGAACTCCATCACCTCGGGGTCGGGCAGCCGGTTCGCCGGGTCCGGCACGCCGACCGGGTCCTCCTCGCCGATCCGCTCGCCCTCGGCGGGCGCCGGGGCGGAGTTGACCAGCCGCAGGGTGCGGCCGCCCAGGGCGGTGAAGTCGACCAGCAGGTCGGCCCGTTCGGCCGGGGCCAGGCTCAGGCCGGTGCCGCCGACCGGCACCGGCGTGCCGAACAGGCCCGCGTCGCTGCCGATCTGCCAGACCACCCCCGGCACCCGCCGGTTCTCCTGGTCCACCAGGTGCAGCCGGAAGGGGCGGGAGTTGGCGGCGTTCAGCACCCGGAAGCGGTACCAGCGCGGCTGCACCGCGTGGTGCGGCCAGATCACGCCGTTGACCAGGGTGTAGCGGCCGCAGAAGGGCAGCGGGCCGACGGTCTTGTGCAGCAGCTGCCCGGTCGGGGCGCCGTCGGGGCCGGTGGCGAGGTTGCGGTCGCAGAGCACCAGCGGCACCTCGAATTCGCCGGAGGGCAGCCGCAGCCGCTCCTCCTCCTCGTCCCGCACCAGGTACATCCCGGCCAGGCCGGCCAGCACGTTGAGCCGGGTGACGCCCATCGCGTGGTCGTGGTACCAGAGCGTCATCGAGGCCTGGTCGTTCGGGTACTCGGAGAGCTGGGAGCGGCCGGTGTGCACCGCGTTGTCCGTCCAGCCGTCGTTGCCGCCGTCGGTGACGGCGCCGTGCAGGTGGACCACCAGCCAGGGCGGCAGCTCAGGGCCGGCGGGGTTCAGCAGCGCCGGGTCGATGCCGGGCTCGTTCTCGGCCGGGGGCAGGGTGACCTCGGGCAGGTGGCCGACCAGGGCCGGGTAGCGGGTGCTGACCCGGTTCTGCCAGTCCACCCGGAGCCGCTCGCCGCGCCGGACCTCGATGGTCGGGCCGGGGAAGGTGCCCTCGTAGGTCCACATCGGGGTGGGCGGCAGCTGGGAGTGCAGCTGCACCTCGGCGGAGACCTGGCGGACGGTCAGCTCCCCGTCGGGGCCCGGGCGGAGCACCTCGGGGATGCGCAGCGGGTCGAGGAACTTGGTCAGGTCGGTGGTCGGGGGAGGGGTGGTTTCGGGCACGGGTGGCCTCCGCGTCGGTCGGTGTACGTCCCAGCCTGGCGGCCCGACGGTCCCGGTCGCATGAGGCAGCGGTCCCGGGCCGTCCCGTGTCACCGGTGTTGCCGACCCGTGTCAACTCGCGGCGCTCCGTGGGCGGACGGCCCTTGGGCCGTCAGGAACCGTTCCGGGAGCGGTGGTTGAACCCCTTGACGCGCTCTTGCCCTTCACCCAATCATCATGGGCACGTCAGCACACCCTCGCCGACCGGACACCCGGCCCGGCGGGCCCCGTACGTTCCGTTCTGCCCCACCAGAATCTGGAGCTCCCCTTGTCCCAGCATGCCGAGCAGCGTGCCCAGCGGCGATCCCGCCCGCACCGCTCCGCCCTCGTGACCGCCGCCGCCCTCGCCCTCACCGCGGGCTTCGCGGCACCCGCCGCCCTGGCAGAGGCCGCCCCGGCGCCCGCACCGGCCGCGGCCGCCCTGGCCGCGGCGCCGGACATCCCGGTGGCCAACGTCAAGGCGCACATCAACCAGCTCCAGTCCATCGCCACCGCCAACGGCGGCAACCGCGCCCACGGGCGGCCCGGGTTCAAGGCCTCGCTCGACTACGTGAAGGGCAAGCTGGACGCGGCCGGCTTCACCACCACCGTGCAGACCTTCACCAGCAGCGGCGCCACCGGCTACAACCTGATCGCCGACTGGCCGGGCGGCGACGCCAACCACGTGGTGATGACCGGCGCCCACCTGGACTCGGTGACGGCCGGTCCCGGCATCAACGACAACGGCTCCGGCACGGCCGGCGTCCTGGAGGCCGCGCTGGCCGTCTCCCGGGCCGGCCTGCAGCCCACCAAGCACCTGCGGTTCGGCTGGTGGGGGGCGGAGGAGCTCGGCATGATCGGCTCCAAGTACTACGTCAACAACCTGCCCACCGCCGAGCGGGCGAAGATCGACGCCTACATGAACTTCGACATGATCGGCTCGCCGAACCCGGGCTACTTCGTCTACGACGACGACCCCAAGCTCGAAGGCGTGCTGAAGAACTACTTCGCGAGCGTCAACGTCCCCACCGAGATCGAGACCAACGGCGACGGCCGCTCCGACCACGCCCCGTTCAAGAACGTCGGCATCAAGGTCGGCGGTCTCTACACCGGCGGCGACGAGATCAAGACGGCCGCCCAGGCGACCAAGTGGGGCGGCACCTCGGGCCGGGCCTTCGACGCCTGCTACCACGCCTCCTGCGACACCAGCGCCAACATCAGCGACACCTCGCTGGACCGCGGCGCCGACTCCATCGCCTACGCCGTCTGGGCCCTGGGCACCGAGGCCCCGCCGCTGCCCGGCACCGTCTTCGAGAACACCGCCGACGTGCAGATCCCCGACAACGGCGCGGCGGTCACCTCCTCGGTCACCGTCAGCGGCATCACCGGCAACGCCCCCGCCACCCTCAAGGTCAGCGTGGACATCAAGCACACCTACCGCGGTGACCTGGTGCTCGACCTGGTCGCCCCGGACGGCTCCGCCTACCGCCTGAAGAACTCCAGCACCAGCGACTCGGCCGACAACGTGATCGCCGACTACACCGTGAACGCCTCCAGCGAGCTCGCCAACGGCGTCTGGAAGCTCAAGGTCCAGGACGTGGCCGCGCAGGACACCGGCTACATCAACAGCTGGAAGCTGACCTTCTGAGCGGAGCCGACGGTCCCTGAGGCCGTGGAGGACAGGTGAGAGGTGCGGGCCCCGGGGCGTGAAAGCCGGGGCCCGCACCCGCAGTTGGGGCGCGTACCGCTGCCGCTACGGGCGCATCTCGTACGCGCCGGAGAGCGCCTCGACCCGGGCCCAGACCTTGGCGTTGCGCTCGGCGTCCGCCACCGGACGGCGCACCTGGGTGAGCGCCCAGGCGGCCTGCTCCTCGCTGGTGGAGGTCTTGCCGTGCAGCTCGGTGGCGTGCGCGGAGAAGTCCCGGACCAGGAAGTCGAAGATCCCGTCCAGCACGTCCGCCTCGGTGCCGGTCAACTCGGCCTGCTCCAGCACCAGGTGACCGTAGACGACGAGGGCGAAGAGCTGGCCGATCTCCAGCAGGAAGTCCAGGTCCTGCGCCTGCTCGGCGGTCGGCGCGTGCTGCAGCAGCAGCGCGCACAGGCCGTCGGCCTGCTCGCGGAAGCGGGCCACGTTCGGCAGGTGGGCGTGCGCGTCGTAGGCGGTCCGCCAGTCGTGGAAGCGGATCGCGCCCAGGCCGCGGGCCGGGCCCTGGCGGAACAGGAACTCGTCGTCCGCCGCGTCCAGCCGGCTCGGCACCGGGGCGTAGTCGGTGGGCGCGAACAGGTAGTTGGCCATGAACTTGAGGATCAGCGCCAGGTTGACGTGGACCGTGCCCTCCAGCTTCGGCAGGCCGCGGATGTCCTTGGCGGCCTTGTCGAAGTAGGTGTCCGCCTCGAAGCCCTTGGCCGCGATGACGTCCCACATCAGGTCGATGACCTTCTCGCCCTCGGTGGTGACCTTCATCTTGGTCATCGGGTTGAAGAGCAGGTAACGGCGGTCCTCGGGGGAGGCGGTGCGGAAGTAGTCCACCGCGCGGGCGCTGAACAGCTTCATCGCGTTCAGGCGCAGGAACGCGTCGGCCAACTCCCGGCGCACGTGCGGGAAGTCGGTCACCTTGCGGCCGTAGAGCACCCGGTTGTGGGCGTGCGTGACGGCCTCGTACATCGCGTGCTCGCAGATGCCGACCGAGGCGGTGCAGAGGTTGAACTTGCCGACGTTCACGGTGTTCAGCGCGGCGTCGAAGGCGGCCTTGCCGGTGTGCAGCACGTCCTCGGCCCGGACGGGGTACTCCTCCAGGCGGAACTCGGAGACGTACATCTGCGCGTTCACCACGTTCTTGACGAGGTGGTAGGAGGGGTGGCGGCTGTCGACCGCGAAGAAGACGTAGCCCTCCGGGCCCTCCACGTCCGAGCGGCGGCCGAAGACCGAGACCAGGCCGGCCACGTTGCCGTTGCCGATGTAGTACTTCGGGCCGGTGGCGGTGAAGCCGCCGTCCTCGGTCGGGGTGAGGATCATGTCGGTGGAGTAGATGTCCGCGCCGTGGCTGCGCTCGGACAGCCCGAAGGCCATCACGTGACCCTCCGTCAGCAGCTGTGCGGCGCGGGCCCGGACGGCCTCGTTCTCGCTCTGCCAGACCGGACCGAGGCCGAGGATGGTGACCTGCCAGGTGTACCAGTAGCCGAGGCCGTAGAAGCCGAGGATCTCGTTCAGCTCGGCGATCCGGGCCGTGTCCCAGCGCTTGTCGGCGTCGGCGCTGCTCGGGGTCAGGAACTCCGCGAACAGGCCCTCCTTGGCCGCGAACTCCAGGAAGTCCCCGTACCAGGCGCGGTCGATGTAGGTGTCGATCAGCGCCTTCTTGCCGCGCGACTCGAACCAGTCCACGGTGGCGCGCAGCAGTCGGCGGGTGGTGTCGTCGAACTGCTTCGGGTCGTACGTGCTCGGGTTGAACAGCATGTGAAGTCCTGTGGGGTGAGGGTCAGTTGGCAAGGCGGTTCAGGGTGGTCAGCACGTCGTCCAACCAGGCGAGGGTCATCCGCTCGAACTCGATGCCGCCGCGCAGCACCACGTGCTGCAGCTGCTGCTGCGGGCTCTGCTCCGCCGGGTCGCTCGGGAAGTCGCGCTGCTCGCCCGTCAGGTACCGCTCCAGCAGGGCGGCGTGGGCGGTGCGGTGCCGCTCCACCTCGGAGATCAGCGCGCCCGGGTCGTCGAAGGCGGCGGCCCGGATCTTCACCGCCAGCTCGTGCCGCACGGTCTCGGCCTCCACCGGCTCGCGCAGCCAGTCCCCGAGGACCGACCGCCCGTCGGCGGCCACGGCGTACACCTTCTTGTCCGGCCGGCCGTCCTGCGGCACCTCCTGGGCGGTGATCCAGCCGTCCGCCTCCATCCGGCGCAGCACCCGGTAGATCTGCTGGTGCGTCGCGGTCCAGAACCGCCCGATCGAACGGTCGAACCGCCGGGCCAGCTCGTACCCGGAGCCGGGCTGCTCCAGCAGAGAGACGAGGATCGCGTGCTCCAGTGCCATGAGGGCATCCTGCTATGCAACGAGTTGCATAGGCAACGCCGCCGCGCCGCGGTGAGACGCGGATCACGCCGACGGCGGGGCGGGGAACCGGGACCCGGTTCCCCGCCCCGCCGTCGGGGGGCTCAGTGCTCGCAGAGGGAGAACTCGCGCTCGTAGAGCTGCTCGTTGTGCTCGTCCACGAAGAACTTCCGCTCCTTCATGAGCTCCTCGCGGTACGCCTCGGCCTGCTCCAGGGTCATGGTCGTGGTGGCGGACCAGGGCTGCTGCGGCGGTACGTCCGAGGTCGAGACGATCCGCTGCGACGGGTCGACGAGGAAGAACGCGAGGATCTTGCGGTGGCCCGGGCGGGCCGGGTCCGCCAGGCGGAAGGCGTCCACGCGGTGCTGGAGGACGTTGGGGAAGGCCAGGCAGCGGCCCTCCGGGGTCGGTACCGCGCCCAGCGGCTGGTTCAGGGCGTCCTCGTCCCGGAGGCCGTAGACCTCGCGTACCCCGGCGTCGTCGTTCTGCTCGTAGTACGGGTCGTCGAGGGCGGCGCGGAAGCCCAGCCGGCTCTCGGTGACGTTCTCGCTGTCCCAGTAGTAGATGCCGGTCGAGACGATCCGCTCGTTCAGCATGCCCTCGACGTGCCAGGAGCCGCCGGCGTACTCGGGCTGCTCCGGGGTCAGGTGGACGTTGGCCAGCTTGACGATGACCTGGAGGCTGCGGCCCCGCAGGTCGACGCGGGCGGAGGCGTCGGGCAGGGCGGGCGGGCTGAACTCCGGGGCGTCCGGGACGATCGGGCGGCGGTTCTCGGACCACTCGTCGTATGCCTCGCTCCAGGCGGAGCGGGCCTTCGCGTAGGTGTCGTCGTCGGGGTAGGACGACCTGTGCGGGTACTCCGGCTCGGAGTCGTACCAGCCGTAGGGGTCGGCCTCGATCCGCAGCGGCCGCGGGTGCCGCAGATCGGTGAGCACGTTCTCGAACAGCGGGAGCAGGCGCGCGAAGAGGTCCGGCAGGACGGACTCCAGCGCGCGGTGCTCCTCGGGGTGGACGTTGTTGACGTACGAGCGGAAGGCGACGGCTCCGTCCTCGCCGACCTCGACGTCCGTGGGCAGCCACTGGAACCGCTCCGAGAACTCGTACTTCGCGTAGTGCTTCGCCGGGTTCTGCCAGGCCTGCTCGGGACCTCCGCTCACCTCCCGCACCAGACAGAACAGGGAGGGGTGGACGAGGTCCAGCACCTGGCCGTCGGACCCGGGGTGCCAGTCGCGCTCCGCTTCGGGGACCTCCTCCAGGACCCGGACCGCGTCGCGCAGCCGGGTCCTGAGCCGCTCGTCGACGAGGGTGTCCGACTGCCAGACGCCGTCGACCGCGGAGACCTCGATGCCGGTGCGCGCGTCCCGCAGGGCGGCGTAGTGCCCCAACTCCGCCAGGACGTAGCGCACCTGAGCCTCGGTCATGCCCTGTGCCACGGCCTCCCGCGTCCACCGGGCGGCGATGTCGGCGTCGTTCCTCTTGTCGAACCACGCGGGCTTGGCGCGCAACTGCGCACTGCACTGCATCATCTGCAGCTCCCGCAGTGTCCGGGGCGTCGCGAACGCCGAGGAGGGGGTGCTCTGGAAGGGAAGCGGGAAGGCGGACAGGCCGGTCACTGCTGATGGGTCCTCACGGTCGGTGTGCGTAGCCGGGAAGAATAGTCCGGCGCGCGGACACCCCCGCCACGGGCCGGTCAGGGGCGGCGGAGGGTGGCCAGGACCGGGGTGGCGGGGTGGGCGACCAGGCTGGGGAGCGGGGGAGGGGTGCTTCCCTGCACCTCCAGGTGGAAGCGTTGGGCCACGGTGGCCAGCAGGAGGACCAGTTCGACCTGGGCGAAGCGGGCGCCGAGGCAGGCCCGCCGGCCGGCGCCGAAGGGGAAGTGGGCGCGTTCGTCGGCGGCCGGGGTGCCCCACCGTTCCGGGCGGAAGGCCAGGGGGTCGGGGAACCAGCGGGCGTCCCGCTGGGTCACCCACGGGCTGCACCAGATCGCCGTCCCGACCGGCACGGGCCGCCCGCCCACGGTGGTGCCCGGCACCGCGACCCGGGGCGGCACCAGCCAGACCGGTGGGTGGAGGCGGAGCGTCTCGCTGACGATCCGTCGGGTCCACGGCAGCCGCTCGTGGTCCGCGTACTCCGGTGCCCGCCCACCCAGCACCTGTGCCAGCTCCCGGTCCAGCCCGGCCCGTGCGGCAGGGGAGCCGGCCAGCAGGCACCAGGCCCAGGTCAGCGCCGTCGCGGTCGTCTCGTGGCCACCGGCCCAGAGCGTGACCGCCTCGTCCCGCACCTCACGCGCCGTCAGCGCCCGCCCCTGCGCGTCCCGCGCCGCCAACAGCCGCCCGACCAGGTCCTCCCCCTGCTGCCCGCTCGCCGCCCGGGCCGCCACCAGTGCCCCCAGCTCGGCGTCGATCACCCCGACCGCCCGCCGCATCCGCCGCCGCGCGGGCGTCGGCACCCACCCCGGCAGCAGCACCCCCGGGCCGCGCAGCTCCACCCCGATCTCGTGCGCGGCCTCCGTCATCGCCCCGGCCAGGGCCCCGGCCCGCGCCCCCAGCTCGGACCCGAAGAGTGTGCGCACCGCGATCCGCTGCGTCAGCAGCGTCATCTCCCGCAGCACGTCGACCCGTTGGCCGGCCGCCCACCCCGCCAGGTGCTCCGCCGCGCACTCCGCCATCGCGGGCGCGAACGCCCGCACCTGCCGCGGCCGTACGGCCGGCTGCACCAGCGCCCGCTTGCGCCGCCACCCCGCGCCCTCGCTGCGGATCACGCTGTCCCCGACCAACTGCCGGAACATCCACCCGATGTCCAGCACCCCGTGGTCCAGCTCCGACCCGAGCACCTCGGCGATCGCGGCCGGATCGGCCAGCGACAGGATCCGCAGCGGCCCCAACCGCCAGCTCACCGCGTCCCCGTACTCCCGGTGCAGCCGCTCCAGGAACCCCAACGGATCCCGCCCGAACCTCGCCAGACACCCCACCAACGGCAGCCCACGCGGCCCGGACACGAACGGAGAGTCGCCCACACCCCACCCAACGAGCCCGGCCCGCCCCGGAAACGCAGCACGGCCCGGCCCCTCCCGGGACCGGGCCGTGCTGAGCGTGAATCAGGACTGGTCGGTGCGGCGGCGGGTGGCGATGAGGGCGCCTGCGCCGAGGGCGACGGCTGCGGCGCCGGCGGCGCCGATCTGGCCGAGGGGGGCGTCGGTGCCGGTGTAGGCGAGGCGTCCGCCGGCGACGGGCTGGCCGTCGGTGACGGTGCCCGTGGTGGTGGTACGGGTGGTGTCGGTGGCGGGGGTCACGACGGTGGTGCCGGTGGCGGGCCTGTTCTTGGCGGCTTCGGCTTCGGCGGCCGCCTTGGCGTTGGCCTCGTCCTTGGCGCGGGCCACGTACTGACCCTCCTTCAGGAAGGCCCGGACCTGCTCGAGCGACCCGCTGTTGAACGCGGCGTCGGCGGCCTTCCTGACCTCGGGGCCGCCGTTCGAGGCGATCTGGGTGATCAGGACCAGGTCGTCGGTGTCGCGCAGGGTGGCCAGCCCCTCCTTGAGGAACTTCTCGACATCGGCGGCGGTCCCGGCGAGGGCCTTGGCCGCGCCCTTCCGGACATGCGGGCCGGTCTGCGGGTCCTCCAGGAGGCGGCGGAGCTCGGCACGGCCCTCGTCCTCGGCACGGGCCACGTACTGACCCTCCTTCAGAAACCGGCGGACGTCCTCGATGGTGCCGGACATGGCCTTGTTGGCGGCGTCCTGCACTGCCGGGCCGCCGCGGTACATGATGTTGCTGAGCAGGATCCGGTCGTCGTGCTCGGCGGCCCCGGACAGCCCTCCGTTGAGAGCCTTCTCGACATCGGCGGCGCTGCCGGCGAGGGCCTTCCGGGCGCCCTCGCGGACGCCCCAGCCGGTGGCCGGGTCGTCGATGATCTTCTGGAGCTTGGCGCGGTTCTCGTCCTCGGCACGGGCCACGTGCTGGCCGACCTTCAGGAACCGGCGGACGTCCTCGATGGTGCCGGACATGGCCTTGTTCGCGGCGTCCCGCACCGCCGGGCCGCCAACGGACAGGATCTGCATGAGCAGGATCCGGTCGTCGTGCTCGGCGGCCCCGGACAGCCCACCGTTGAGGGCCTTCTCGACGTCGGCGGCGGTGCCGGCGAGGGCCTTCCGGGCGCCCTCGCGGACGCCCCAGCCGGTGGCCGGGTCGTCGATGATCTTCTGGAGCTTGGCGCGGTTCTCGTCCTCGGTGCGGGCGACGTACTGCCCGGTCTTCAGGAAGACGCGCATGGTCTCGTCGTCGCGCGACCTGAACGCGGCCTCGGCGGCCTTCTCCAGGATCGGGGACGTGTTGCGGGCGCCTTCGCTGATCCGGGCGATCGCGACCCGCGCGTCCTCCACGCGGATCCGCGGGGCCTCCTTGGCGAGGAAGTTCGCGCGGTCCTCCGGGGTCCCGGCGAGGACCTCGGCGACCCGCTCGCGCAGGTCGTCGCTCGGCTCGGTGAACAGGTAGTCGTTCGGCCAGACGAGCAGCGCCTTGATGGCCGCGGTGTTCTCCTGGTCGAGCTTGGTGCCGGCGTCGTCGGCCTGCTCCTGACCGGCCGGAGCCGGGTTGCCCTCGGCGAACGCCGGGGCGGTGGTGGCCAGGGGCGCGGCGGCGGTGGCCAGGAGAACGGCGGTGGCGAGCGAACGACGGATGTTCAAGGATCCCCCGGAGAAAGGAAAGAGAAGTGAGCGAGCGCCCGGCCCCGGGGCCTGGAGGCCGGTGGAGCCGGGCGGTGGTGGTGAGGGTGGGTCAGGACTGGTTGGTGCGGCGGCGGGTGGCGATGAGGGCGCCGGTGCCGAGGGCGATGGCGGCGGCGCCGGCGGCGCCGAGCTGGCCGAGGGGGGCGTCGGTGCCGGTGTAGGCGAGGCGTCCGCCGGCCACGGGCTGGCCGTCGGTCACAGTGGGGGTGGTGACCGTGCGGGTGGTGTCGGTGGCGGGGGTCACGACGGTGGTGCCGGTGGTGGGCTTGTTCTTGGCCGCTTCGGCTTCGGCGGCGGCCTTGGCGTTGGCCTCGTCCTTGGCGCGGGCCACGTACTGACCCTCCTTCAGGAACCGGCGGACGTCCTCGACGCTGCCGTTCATCGCGGTGTTCGCGGCATCCTTCACCTCCGGGCCGCCACGGGTCATGATCTGGGCGAGCAGGAGCCGGTCGTCGGCCTCCGCGAGCCGGGCCAGATCCTTGGTGAGGAAGGCCTGGACGTCGGCCGCCGACCCGGCGAGCGCCTTGGCTGCAGCCGCGCGGACCGCGGGCCCGGTCTTCGGGTCCTCCAGCAGGCGGCGGAGCTCGGCGCGGCCCTCGTCCTCGGCCCGGGCAACGTACTGACCGGTCTTCAGGAAGTCGCGGATGTCCTCGACGGTGCCGTTGAGGGCGTCGCTGCCGGCCTTCTTCACGGCCGGTCCGCCCGAGTGCATGATCGTCAGGACGGCGACGCGGTCGTCCTCCAGCTGGGCGGCCTTGATGCCGTCCTTGAGGAAGTTCGCGACGTCGGCGCCGGTGCCCGCGAGGGCCGCCTTGGCGCCGTCCCGCACGCCGCGGCCGGTGTTCGGGTCGTCGATGATCTTCTGGAGCTCGGCGCGGTTCTCGTCCTCGGCGCGGGCCACGTACTGGCCGGTCTCCAGGAACGCGCGGAACATCTCGAGGTCGTGTGAGTCGAACGCGGCCCGGGCGGCCTTCTGGAGGACGGGGCCCGCGCCGTTGAGGGTTCGGACGATCGCGACCCGCGCGTCGGACATGCGGATCTGCGCCATCTCCTTGGTGACGAACTCGGCGCGGCCCTCGGGGGTTCCGGCGAGGGCTGCGGCGACGCGGTCGCGCAGGTACTTGCTCGGGGTGGTGAGCAGGTAGTCGTTCGGCCAGACCAGCAGGGCCTTGATGGTGGCGATGTTCTCCTCGTCCGCCACGGTGGCGCCGGCCTGGTCGATCTGCTCCAGTCCGGCCGGGGTGCCCTCGGCGAAGGCGGGGGCGGCAGCGGCGACGGGTGCGGCGGCGGTCGCGAGGAAGACGGCGGTGGCGAGCGAACGACGGATGTTCAACGGTACCTCGGTGAAACGGAGTTGAGCGGGCCGGGCGTGGGGGAACGCGCCGGGTCCGATGGTCGTGGGGTGGGTCAGTTCTGGGTGGTGCGGCGGCGGGTGGCGATGACGGCGCCGGTGCCGAGGGCGATGGCGGCGGCGCCGAGGGCGCCGAGCTGGCCGAGGGGGGCGTCGGTGCCGGTGTAGGCGAGGCGTCCGCCGGTGACGGGCTGGTTGTCGGTGGTGGTGACCGGGACGACGGGGGTGACCGGGGTGACGGGCGTGGTGTCGTTGGTGGGGGTCACGACGGTGGTGCCGTTGCCGTTGGTGGGCTTGTTCTTGGCGGCCTCGGCTTCGGCGGCGGCCTTGGCGTTGGCCTCGTCCTTGGCGCGGGCCACGTACTGACCCTCCTTCAGGAAGGCCCGGACGTCCTCGATGCTGCCGAGCATCGCCTTGCCCGCGGCCGCCTTCACCTCCGGGCCGCCCCGGGACATGATCTGGGTGAGCAGGAGCCGGTCGTCGGCCTCCGAGGCCCGGGCCAGGTCCTTCTTCAGGAAGCGTTCCACGTCCTCGGCGGAGCCGGCGAGCGCCTTGGCCGCGCTCTCGCGGACCGTGGGTCCGGTCTTCGGGTCCTCGAGGAGGCGGCGGAGCTCGGCGCGGCCCTCGTCCTCGGCGCGCGCGACGTACTGACCGGTCTTCAGGAAGGCGCGGATGTCGTCGTGCGAGCCGTCGAGGGCCTTGCTACCAGCCTGCCTCACGATCGGCCCACCGTTGTGCATGATCGTCAGGACGGCGACCCGGTCGTCTTCCAGCTGGAGCTTCGCCAGCGTCTCCTTGAGGAACTTCTCGACGTCGGCGCCGCTGCCCGCGAGGGCCGTCTTGGCACCTTCGCGCACGCCGCGGCCGGTGTTCGGGTCGTCGATGAGCTTCTGGAGCGCGGCGCGGTTCTCGTCCTCGGCGCGGGCCACGTACTGACCGACCTTCAGGAAGGCGGTCATGGTCGGGATGTCCTGCGAGTGGAGTGCCTCGCCGCCCGCCTTGCGGACCACCGGACCGCCGGTCGAGCAGACCCGGGAGACCGCCACCCGCACGTCGTCCTCGCGGATCTGCGCGATCTCCTTGGCGAGGAACTTCGCCCGGTCCTCCGGGGTCCCGGCGAGGACCTCGGCGACTCGCTCCTTCAGGTAACCGCTCGGCTCGATGATCAGGTAGTCATTCGGCCAGACCAGCAGGGCCTTGATGGTGGCGATGTTCTCCTCGTCCGCCACCTGCGCACCGGCCTGGTCGACCTGCTCCAGTCCGGCCGGGGTGCTCTCGGCGAAGGCCGGGGCGGCAGCGGCGACGGGTGCGGCGGCGGTCGCCAGGAAAACGGCAGCGGCGAGCGAACGACGGATGTTCAACAGGTCCCCCGGAAGTGCAAACACATGGTCAAGTCAGGCACCTTGATCGTACTAGCACTAAACACTCCGCACGAACACGTTTTCGTCACACTCCGCCCGGCCCCGGCCCGGCCGCAGAATGGGGGCGTGATCGATGACGACGCGCTTCTCCGGTGGCGAATGCACAGTCAGTTCGGCGGTGGGGGCGCGGTCTCCGCCATTGCCGCCCGAGCCCCGGGGATCCAGGCCCAGGACGCGGCCGCCGCCCGGCTCGGGCTGAGGGCCCGCGGGCTGGCCGAGTCGGCGGCGGTGGAGCGGGCGTACGCGGCCGGGGAGGTGGTGGCGAGTTGGCTGATGCGCGGCACCTTGCACCTGGTACCGAAGGCTCAACTACCCGCCCTGCTGGCCGTGTTCGGGGAGCGGAACATCGCCGCCGGGGCTCGGCGCCGCCGCGAGCTCGGGCTGACGGAGGAGCTGTTGGCGCGGGCGGAGCGGGCGCTGCCCGAGGTGCTGACCGAGCCGCTCGGCCGGGCCGAGCTGGTCGCGCGGCTGAACGCGCGCGGTGTCGGGGTGGAGCCGACGGGTCAGGCGCCGGCCCATCTGACGGCCTACCTGGCCGGGCGCGGGCTGCTCTGCCGTGGTGCCGAGGTGGCCCCGCGCGAGCCGGGGTACGTCCCGCTCGCGACGGGTGCGGTGGATCCGGAGGCGGCCGCCGCCGACCTCGCGGCACGGTACGTCGCGGCCTTCGGGCCGGTCTCGGTGGCGGACTTCGCGGCCTGGTCGGGGCTGCCGCAGGGGCTCGGCCGACGGGCGTTCGGTGGAATCCCGGAGGTCGCCGAGGGGCTGTACGCAACGAGCTCCCGGCCGGCAGCGGGGGAGCCGCTGGTGCGCCTGCTCGGCGCCTACGACAACTACCTGCTCGGCTACCGGGACCGCTCGCTGATGCTGGATCAGCGCTTCGCCAAGCGGGTGAACGCGGGCGGCGGGGTGGTGAAGCCGACCCTGGTGGTGGACGGCCGGGTGCGCGGGACCTGGGCCCGGGGGAAGGACGGCCGGCCAGTGGTGGAGCCCTTCGAGCCGCTGCCGGAGGAGGTCTGGGAGGCGGAGGCCGGGGCGGTCGAGGAGTTCCTCGGATGAATTACGGACAAATCCGTTAATTCCGGCACAGAATGGGTAGTGAGCAGGCGCCTGTCAAGTCGCGAGCTAAGGAGGTGGTCCCGGTGTCGACCCAGCTTCCGATGAGCATGGAGCACCATCCGGACATCTTGGAGATGCGTGACCATTACGAGCGGATCGTCTCCACTCCCCGTGCCCAGGCCGTCGAGGCCCTGGCCGTGGCGGCCGGTCTGTTCCTCGCGATCTCCCCGTGGGTGGTCGGGTTCTCCGGCTTCTCCGGCCTGACGGTCAGCAATCTGGTCCTCGGGCTGGCGTTCGCCGCGCTGATGGCGGGCTACGGCTCCGGGTACGAGCGCACCCACGCCCGCGCCTGGGCCGCGACCATGATCGGCGCCTGGACGGTCATCGCCCCGTGGGCGGCGGCCGGTACCGACGCCGTCCGGCGGACCATCCTGACCAACGTCATCACCGGCGGCCTGATGGTCTGCCTGGGCATGGCGGCGGTGTCGATGGCGGCGGGTGTGATGAGCCGCCGAGGGATGGCGAGCGGAGGCTGAACAGCCGTATCTGCAACGGGGCACGGCCGCTCACGGCCGTGCCCCGTCTGCTGCGCGGAGCAATCAGGGGCGGGTCATCCGCAGCACGTCCAGGGCCTCGTCGAGCTGGGCCTCGGTGAGCTTCCCGGCCTCCAGGTACCCGCGCTCCACGACCACCTGACGGATCGTCTTGCGCTCGGCCACCGCCTGCTTGGCGACCTTGGCGGCCTCCTCGTAGCCGATGTAGCGGTTGAGCGGGGTGACCACGGAGGGGGAGGACTCGGCGTACTCGCGGGCCCGCTCCACGTTGGCGGTGACGCCGTCCACCGTCCGGTCGGCCAGCAGGCGGGCGCTGTTGGCCAGCAGCCGGACGGACTCCAGCACGTTGCGGGCGATCACCGGGAGCATCACGTTCAGCTCGAAGTTCCCGCTCGCGCCGGCCACCGTGACGGTCGCGTCGTTGCCGATCACCTGGGCGGACACCATCAGCACCACCTCGGGCAGCACCGGGTTCACCTTGCCCGGCATGATCGAGGAGCCGGGCTGGAGGTCGGGCAGGTTGAGCTCGCCGAGGCCGGTGCGCGGGCCGGAGCCCATCCAGCGCAGATCGTTGGCGATCTTGGTGAAGCCGACCGCGACGGTGCGCAGCTGGCCGCTCAGCTCCACCAGCCCGTCCCGGGCGCCCTGGGCCTCGAAGTGGTCGCGGGCCTCGGTCAGCGGCAGCCCGGTGGCCCGGGCCGCCTCGGCGATCACGGCGGCGGAGAAGCCGGGCGGGGTGTTGATGCCGGTGCCCACCGCCGTGCCGCCGAGCGGGAGTTCGGCCACCCGGGGCAGGGTGGCGCGCAGGCGCTCGATCCCGTACCTGACCTGGGCCGCGTAGCCGCCGAACTCCTGGCCGAGGGTGACGGGCGTGGCGTCCATCAGGTGGGTGCGGCCGGACTTCACCACCTCGGCGAAGGACTTCGCCTTGCGCTCCAGCGCCTGTGCGAGGCGCTCCAGCGCCGGGATCAGCTCGCCGGTGACGGCGGCGGTGGCGGCGATGTGGATGGAGGAGGGGAACACGTCGTTGGACGACTGGCTGGCGTTGACGTGGTCATTGGGGTGGACCGGTCGGCCGAGGCGCTCGGTGGCCAGGGTGGCGATCACCTCATTGGTGTTCATGTTGGACGAGGTGCCCGAGCCGGTCTGGAAGACGTCCACCGGGAAGTGCTCGTCCCACCTGCCCTCGGCCACCTCCTCGGCGGCCCCGGCGATCGCCGCCGCCGTCTCCGGCTCCAGCACCCCCAGCTCGCCGTTGACCTTGGCGGCGGCCGCCTTGATCCGGGCCAGCGCCGCGATGTGCGCCCGCTCCAGCCGCTGGCCCGACACCGGGAAGTTCTCCACCGCGCGCTGGGTCTGCGCCTGCCACTTGGCGGACGCGGGCACCCGCACCTCGCCCATCGAGTCGTGCTCGATCCGGTACTCCTGCATGGCCTCATGCACCTCCTGTCCCTGCCAGCTCCCGGGGTGCCCCAGGTATTTCCTACTGTCCGAGCAGGGTGGCGAAGTCGTAGCCCACGTCGGCGAGGGTGAGCACGCTGCCGAGGTCGCTGATCGCCCCGACCGGGATGCTGTGGCCGTCGGCGGACGGGACGGCCGAGGCGGGGGCGGCGATGGCGAGCAGGGTGGCGAGGGCGGTGATCAGCCGGGTCACGGTACGCATGCCCGGGACAACCGCCGGGACTGCGGTCCGGTCACGGGTTCTGTCAAAGATTCTTGACGTGGTGTCCGGTCTGCTTTACCTTCCATCGTGTCAGCTTTTCTTGACATCGGAGGTGTGGCGCGATGGCGCTGGAGGAACGACGGGCCTGGATCGCCGGGGTGGTGGCCGTGCTCGGGTACGGGGGTTACCTGCTGGCGCTGTTGCTGCCCGCGAGCAGTCGGCCGATCGCCGAACGGCCCTATGCGGCACCGCTGTTGTGGAGCATCGGGGCGGCGGTGGTGGTCTCGGTCGTGCTCTCCGTGGCGGCCGCGCTGGTCCGCCCGGAGGAGGGGGCGGTCAAGGACCTGAGGGACCGGCAGATCCACCGCTTCGGCGAGCACGTCGGCCAGTCCTTCGTGGTGATCGGCGCGGTGGCGGCGCTGGTGCTGGCACTGGTCGAGGCCGCGCCGTTCTGGATCGCCAACGCCGTCTACCTGGCCTTCGTGCTCTCCGCCGTGCTCGGCGCGATGGCGAAGCTCGCCGCCTACCGGCGGGGGCTCCCGCAGTGGTGAAGCCCACCCGGGTGGTCAACGCCATCCGCGCCCTGCGCTTCGCCCACGGCGAGATGACCCAGGCCGAACTGGCCCGGCGGATCGGCGTCACCCGGCAGACCGTGATCGCCATCGAACAGGGCCGCTACTCGCCCTCCTTGGAGCTCGCCTTCCAGATCGCCGAGGTCTTCGGCACCCCGCTGACCGAGGTCTTCCAGTACCCGTCCGAATCCGAGGAGTCCCAGTGAGAGCGATCACCCGCCACCGGTACGGCACCACCGAGGTCTTCGAACTCCGCGAACTGGAGCGGCCCGTGCCCCGCTCCGGCGAGGTGCTGCTCCAGGTCACGGCCGCCGGGATGGACCGCGGCGTCTGGCACCTGATGGCCGGGCTCCCTTACCTGGTGCGGTTGTTCACCGGCATACGGCGGCCCCGGCAGGCGGTGCTCGGCCTGGACTGCGCCGGCGTGGTGGTCGAGGTCGGCCCGGGTGTGCACGGCCTCCGGGTCGGCGACGAGGTCTTCGGCGAGTGCGCCGGGGCCTTCGCCGAGTACGCCCGGGCCCGCGCCGACCGGCTGGCGCTCCGTCCGCCGGAGCTGACCCCGGCCGAGGCGGCCGCCGTCCCGGTCTCCGCCGTCACCGCCCTCCAGGGCCTGCGCGACGTCGGGCGGATCGCCGCCGGCCAGCGGGTCCTGGTGATCGGCGCCTCCGGTGGCGTCGGCACCTACGCCGTCCAACTCGCCAAGCTGGCCGGGGCGGAGGTCACCGCCGTCTGCGGCCCCGCCAAGGCCGAGCTGGTCCGCGGGCTCGGCGCCGACGCCGTGCTCGACCACACCCGCCAGGACTGCACCGACGGCCCGGCCGGGTCCTACGACCTGATCCTGGACCTGGCCGGCGGCCACCCGCTGGCCGGGCTGCGCCGGGTGCTCGCCCCGCGCGGCACCCTGGTGCTGGCCGGCGGGGAGGGCGGCGGACGCTGGTTCGGCGGTGTGGCACGGCAGTTGCACGCCGCCGCGCTCGCGCCGTTCGCCCGGCAGCGGCTGCGCAGCCTGCTGGCCCGCACCAGGCAGGAGGACCTGCTCCACCTGCGCGAGCTGCTGACCACCGGGCAGCTGCGGGTGGTGCTGGACCGGACCTTCACCCTGGAGGAAGTCCCGGACGCCGTCCGCTACTTGGAGGAGGGCAAGGTCCGGGGCAAGGTGGCGGTCCTGGTCTGAGCCGCCCGGTGCACGGCCAGGCAGGCGGCCGCGCCGAGGGCGTACCAGAGCAGGTCCGCCGCATTGAAGCCGGTGCCGAGCAGCAGCCGCCAGCCGGGGTGGGCGGCCGGGATCCCGGTGAGCTGGAAGAGCTCCACCGCCCAGCTGATCCCGGCGGCGGCCGAGGCCGCGACGGCGGGCCGGGTGCGGGGCGCGACGAGCAGCACGGCCAGGTACCAGGCGACGGTGTAGAGCGCGTCGCGCAGCGCGTCCCCCGCCACCCCGGGCACGGCGACCGTCACCACCAGCCCGGCTGCCACGGTCGCCCCGATCAGACCCAGCACCTTCGTCCGCACGTGCGCTCCCCGTTCCGTCGTTCCCGTCGAGGACTCCGGCGCGGGGCCGCGCGGTTCCCGCAGCCGGGCCGCGGCACTCAGCCGTCCCGCAGGAGACGGCGGGCCAGCGGCGGGCAGAGGCGCAGCAGGACCAACAGGGCGCGGGAGGCGCCGACCGGGAGGACGGCCGACCCGCGTTCCACCCCGCGGGCGATCGAGCGGGCCGCCGCCTCCGGGCTGAGCTTGCGCACCGGCCCGGAGCGGCCCGCCGTCATCGGCGTGTCCACCAGCGGCAGCACCACCTCCTGGACCCGCACCTGCGGGGTGTCCGTCCGGGCCTGGTAGCGCAGCGCCTCGCAGAGCACGTGCACCCCCGCCTTGGTCGCGCAGTACAGCGGCGCGCTCCGCTTGGGCGCGTACGCCAGCCCGGAGGTGACCGCCACGAAGGCCGCCTCCGGCGAGGCGGCGAGCCACGGCCAGGCGGCCGCCGCCAGCTCCGCCACCGACCGCAGGTTGACCGCCACCTCCTGCTCCAGCCGCTCCAGCAGGCCGGGGGTGACCCCCGCCGTCAGCCGTTCGTGGTGCTGGACGCCCGCGTTGGCCACCACCAGGTCCAGCCCGCCGAGGCGTTCGGCCGCCTCCCGCACCAGCCGCTCCGCCTGGCCGGCCACCGCGAGGTCCACCGCCACCTGGCCCTCGCCCGCCGCCGTGCGTCCGCAGACCACCACCCGGGCCCCGCGCTCCGTCAGCTCCGCCGCCAGCGCCCGGCCGACCCCCGAGGTGCCACCGGTGACCAGTACCCGCCTGCCCTTGATCTCCATGCCCGTCATGCTGGCCCGCCACCCGGACTCCCGCTTGTACCGGTGCGCCACTACGATCGGGCGCCATGACCGGTCCGGCCCGCAGCGTCCACCCCGTGCTGGTGCGCGCCGCCGTCCGGGCGCTGCGCCGCTCGCCCGGCGTGCTGCCGGTCGCCGACCGGGCCGAGGCGCTGCTCGACGCGGGCGATCCGGTGCCCGAACTCCTCCACGCCGAGCTGCTGTTGGCGCTGCGTCGGCGCGGCTGGCCGACCGTACGGGCCGCCGCGGGGCACCTGCTGGACCGGCCGCGCCACCCCTTGGTCTCCGCACTCGCGGCGAGCAGCGGCCCGGCCGACTTCCTGGCGCGCTCACGGCTGCTGGAGCGCTGGTTCCACGTCGGGCACACCACCGCCGCCGCGTACGACGGGCCCGGCCGCCTGACCGTCCGTCACCTCCCGCACCTCGGCGGTCCGCCGTCGAGCGCCGAGACGCTCTTCGTGGCGGCGGCGTACCAGGTGGCGACCGGGCTGGTGGCCGGACGCGAGCCGGCCCTGACCCTGCTCACCGCTTCGGGCGCCACCACACCGGAGGCCGCGTGCGCCGACTCCGGTCCGGTGCTCGCCGGTTGGCGGCTGTGCTGGCCCGAACCGGGGCCGCCCGCGGCGACCCTCCCGGAACTGCGCGCCCGGATCGCTCTGGACCCGGCCCGTCCCTGGCGCCTGCCGGACGCGGCGGCGGCCCTCGGGCTCTCCTCCCGCACGCTCCAGCGCCTGCTGACCGCGGAGGGGACCGCCTTCCGGGACGAACTGCTCGCCGTACGGCTGGAGTCGGCGGCCCAGCTGATCCGCCGCAGCACGCTTCCGCTGGCCGACATCGCGGCGGCGAGCGGCTTCACGGACCACCCGCACCTGACGCGGCGCTTCGGCGAACGGTACGGCCTCCCCCCGGGGGCCTACCGGCTGGCGGGGGAGCGGAGTGGGTGGACGGGGTTGGACGCTCGGACATCCCGGTGAGCGTGTGGACCATTCTCCCGGGTGGTCCCGCGCCGGTGTACTGAACACATGACGACGACGAAGCAGAACCACCCGTTCCTGGTCCTCGGCGGCACCGGCAAGACCGGCCGCCGTGTGGTCTCCCGCCTGCGGCAGCGCGGCCATGAGGTGCGCGTGGCCTCGCGCAACGGCACCACCCGCTTCGACTGGAGCGACCGCTCCACCTGGGAGCCCGCGCTCGACGGCGCCCGCGCCGCGTACCTGGTCGACTCCCAACTCCCGGATGCCGGGGCCTCGATGACGGACTTCGCGAAGCTGGCCGCGGCCAGTGGGGTGGAGCGGCTGGTGCTGCTCTCGCACCGCGACTGGGTGGCGGCCGAGGGGGAGGAGAAGCTGCCCTGCGAGCGGGCGGTGCGCGAGTCCGGCGCCGAGTGGACCCTGCTGAAGCCGGCCTGGTTCGCGCAGAACTTCGACGAGGAGGCGTTCTGGCTGGAGCAGGTGCTGGACGGCGCACTGGTGATGTCGACCGGCGCCGGGCTGGAGCCCTTCGTGGACGCGGACGACATCGCCGACGTGGCGGTCGCCGCGCTCACCGAGGACGGCCACGCGGGGGAGGCCTACGAGCTCTCCGGGCCACGGCTGCTGAGCCTGGCCCAGGTGGCCGAGGAGATCAGCCGGGCCACCGGGCGCCCGCTGGTCCACCGGGCGGTCTCCCCGGCGGAGTTCATGGCCTACGCCATCGCGCAGGGCCTCCCGGCGGACTTCGCCGGGATGCTGGAGATGCTCTACGGCTGGATCGCCGACAACCGCTTCGCCACGCTGGCCGACGGCGTCCAGCGGGCCCTCGGCCGCGAGCCGCGCGACTTCGCCGCGTACGCCCGGGCCACCGCCGCGACCGGGATCTGGGAGGGCTGATCCCCCTGACGGGGCGTCACCGTCAGGCGGCGTCGGCGTTCGAGGTGTCCGCGGCCCGGCGGACCAGCTCGGCGAGCTTGGCCTCGACGGCGGGGCTCAGGGTGGTGAGGGCGTAGGTGACCGGCCACAGCTCGCCCTCGTCGAGGAAGGCCTGGTCGCTGAACCCGAGGGTGGCGTAACGGGTCTTGAACTTCTGGGCGCTCTGGAAGAAGCAGACCACCTTGCCGTCCCGGGCGTAGGCGGGCATCCCGTACCAGGTCTTGGGCGCCAGCCCGGGGGCGTTGGCCGCGACGATCGCGTGCACCCGCTCGGCGAGCAGGCGGTCCGCCTCCTCCATCTCGGCGATCTTCGCCAGCACGTCGGCCTCGCCGTCCGCCTTGGTGGCCTTCCCGCCCCGGCGGGCGGCGGCCTTGAGGTCCTTGGAGTGCTCGCGCATCGCGGCCCGCTCCTCCTCGGAGAATCCGTCGAAGGACTTGGCGGCGGCGGTGGTGGCGGCGGTCTTGCGGGCGGTGGCGGTCATGGTGTGCTCCTCGGTCTCGCGGTCCCGGCTGGGCTGTCACCAACCTTAGGAAGGAGCACCCCCTCCGCGCTTCTCCGAAACTGACCGACCCTCGACCGAGGCCACCACCATGAGGGTCACCCCTCGGCCCGCCAGGTCTGTCGATATCAAGTATCTTGACGTCGAGATAAATGTACGCCAGGCTGCTTCCGTACGGACCGGATGACAGGGGCGTGAGCATGCGCGGAGGACGGGGCGGCGGAGGGCTGGTGGCGCAGCTGCGGCGGCCGCCGGGTGGGCGGGACGGGCGGATCATGCTGCTCGTGCAGTTCCTGGACCGGCTCGGGACGGGGGTGTGGGCGGCGGCCTCGGTGCTCTACTTCACCTTCGTCTCCCGCCTGGACGCCGGGCAGGTCGGCCTGCTGCTGGGCGTCGCGGCGGTGGCCGGCATCGTCGGCTCGCCGATCGCCGGGCAGCTCGCCGAGCGGTACTCGGCCCGCACCCTGCTGATGTGGTGTCACCTGCTCCGGCTCGGCACCATGCTCCTGCTGCTGGTCTCCCGCGACTTCGCCGCGCTGCTCGCGGTGATGGCCGTGACCTGCCTGGCGGAGCGGGGCGCCAAGACCCTGGAGATCCTGTTCGCCACCCGGGCCACGGACGGGCAGCGCTCCACCTACCGGGCGCTCGCCCGCACCGCGATGAACGCGGGCTACGCGGTCGGCGCCGGCCTCGCCGCGATCGGCCTGGCGATCGGCACGGTGCCCGCGTACCAGTCCCTGGTGCTGGCCAACGCGTTGTCCTTCGCGGTGACGGCCGCACTGGTCCGCCGCACCGGCGAGCACCGGGCCGGCGAGCACCGGGCCGTCGAGATGCCCGTCAAGGCGGCAGCGGAGGAACCGGCGCCCGGCCCGAGCCCGTGGCGGGACCGGGGCTACCTGCGCTTCGTGCTGCTCGACATCCCGATGAGCCTGGACGACTCCGTGCTCTGCGTCGGCCTGCCGCTCTGGCTGATCACCCGCACCGAGGCCCCGCCCGCTCTCGCCCCGGCCTTCCTGGTGCTCAACACCCTGCTCGTGGTGCTGCTCCAACTCCGCGTCTCCGCCTGGGCCGAGGGCCCCCGCCGGGCGGCGGCCGCGGTCACCCTGAACGGCCTGGCGATGCTGGCCGGCTGCGCACTGCTGGCCCTCGGCACCGGAGGCGGAGCCTGGAGCGCCTCGATCGTGCTGCTGCTCTCCGCCCTGCTGGTCTCCGGGGCCGAGCTGATGCGCTCCGTCAGCTCCTGGGAGCTGGCCGTCGCCCTCGCGCCCGAGCGCTCACGGGCCTCCTACCTCGGGGTGGCCGGCATCGCCCAGTCCGCGCAGAAGGCGCTCGGTCCGCTGCTGCTCACCGGAGCGGTGATCACCACCGGCCCGCTCGGCTGGCTCGCCCTGGGCGGCGGTGTCCTCGGGCTCTCGGTGCTCCAACGGCGCGGCTGCGAACGGCGGTTGACCGAGCTTCGGCAGCCTCAGGGCGTCGCCGCGGCGCCGGGCGATCCGGCCCGGAGCACCTCGCCCGTGCGGTAGAGCTCGATCAGCAGCGGGCGCAGGGCCCGGCCGGTGTCGGTGAGGGCGTAGCGGGTGCGCACCGGGAAGCCGGGGAGGCGCTCCCGCTCGACCAGGCCGCGGCCGCGGAGCTCGTCCAGCCGCTCGGTGAGCACCTTGGGGCTGATCTCGGGGAGGCGCTCCCGCAGGGTGCCGAAGGAGTGGTCCGCGTGCAGGAGTTCGCGCAGGACCAGGGTGGTCCAACGGCCGGAGACCGCCGCCAGCGCCGTCTCCACCGGGCAGTCGGCCTCCGGCCGCAGCGTGCGGCCGGTCGGTGAGGGCACGAGTTCGGCGTCCCAACTCCCGCCGTCGCTTTCCGTTTGGTGACCCACTCCGGCGCCCGATTGACTGCCGCCGTGAACACCACCATGGATCTCGCGCATGACCACGACCCTATCCCCGCCGGCCTGGTCACCGACCCGGCGCAGCACCCCGCGGCCTTCGCGGCCGCCTTCAACTCCGGCAGCCCCCAGCTGCTCGCCGCCGTCTACGAACCGGGAGCCGTCTTCGTGCCCAGCCCCGGCCGGGCCGTGACCGGTGACGAACTGCTGGCCGCCGGTGCCGAGTTCCAGTCGCTGGGCGTGCCGATCACGGTGAGCCTGCGGCACTGCTACGCGGTGGGGGAGCTCGCCCTGCTGATCGTGGACTGGGTCATCGTCGGGGCGGGCCCGGACGGTGCCCACGTCCACATCGAGGGCACCGCCACCGACGTGGCGCGCCGCGGCCCGGACGGCTTCTGGCGGTACGTCATCGACAACCCGTTCGGTGCGGTCGGCGGAGCATCCTGACTCCGTCGGGGGTCGACGCGGAACCGCCGGAGGGCCGGCTGCCGCCGCCCCGGGCGCCGCGAGGTCGCCCAGTGCTGGCCGCAAGGTGACGGACCCACATGCTGCCAGCCGTCCGGCCTTCCACTGGAGGCCCGTGAACGGCAGGCTCGGTACCAAGCTGCCATCGGCCCGTCGGGAGATTCACATGCGCATGGTCACGGTCGTCCTGCTCCGCCGCGGCGGTGGTGCCGGCACCGATGGCGAGGCACACCTGGTGGACGAACTGCTGCGCTCGCACGCCGTGCCCGAGCACGGGGTCGAGCGGCTGCGGGTGCGGCCGGCTCCCGAGGGCATCGGGGTGGTGGTCTTCGTCCGCGCCGCGACCGAGGTGCGCGCCCTGATCAGCGTCCGGGCCCTGCTCGCCGTGGCGCACGCCCCGCTGCACGCCTTCGGCTACACGGTGGCCGCCGTCCGCACCGGCAGTCCGCTCTCCGACTCGCTGGCGCAGCAGGCTTCCTGAGCCGCCCCGAACGGGCTCATCCGGCGAGCGTCTTGAAGTAGAAGGTGGTCGGGCGCAGCTCCCCGGCCGGGTTGGTGGCGTGGCCGGGGACGGTGCCGAGGGCGGTCCAGCCGGCCGAGCGGTAGAGGTGCTCGGCGGGGCTGTCGGTCTCCGTGTCGAGCAGCAGCAGGGTCAGCCCGCGCGCGGTGGCCGCCGCTTCGGCGTGGGCCAGCAGCAGCCGCCCGGCGCCCCGGCCCCGGGCGGCGCGGTGCACCAGGAGCTTGGCCAGCTCGGCCCGGTGTCGCCCGTTGGGGTAGGAGGTCAGCCGGAGCTGGACGGTCCCGAGCGGTCGGCCCCCGTCCTCCTCCTCGAAGGCGGCCCAGAGCAGGAGTTGACCCTCCGCCAGCGGCCCGGCCAGCCCGCGCCACCACTCGGCCGCCGCGTCCGCGCCGAGCCCGGCCTCGAACCCGACCGAGGCGCCGCCCTCGACCGCGTCGGCCAGCAGCCCGCCCAGGGCCTGGGCGTGGTCGGTGAGCTGCTCGGCGGTCAGGGCGGTGATGTGCACGGTGCGGCGGCCTTCCGGGGGTGTGGTCAGTGTCTCGCACCCTGCCAGGTCCCTGTTGCGCCGGTGTTACGCGATACTGCGTGCGCACCCTGACGCCCTGACGCGTACGCGAGGAGACACCATGGCAGGCACCCCCCTCGACCCGGCCGACCTGCTCGCGGTCGGCGAGCTGCTCACCGACGAGGAGCGGCTGATCCGCGACACCGTACGGAAGTTCGCGGACGACCGCATCCGCCCGTACGTCGGCCAGTGGTTCGACCAAGGGGTGTTCCCCGCCAAGGAGTTGGCGCCCGAACTGGGGAAGCTCGGGGTGCTCGGCATGCACCTGGAGGGCTACGGCTGCGCCGGCTCGACGGCCGTCGAGTACGGCGTCGCCTGCATGGAGCTGGAGGCGGCCGACTCCGGCCTGCGCAGCTTCGTCTCGGTTCAGGGCTCGCTGGCCATGCGCTCGATCCACGCCTTCGGCTCGGAGGAGCAGAAGCAGCGCTGGCTGCCCGAGATGGCGGCCGGCCGGGCGATCGGCTGCTTCGGCCTGACCGAGCCGGACTTCGGCTCCGACCCGGCCAACATGCGCACCCGGGCCCGCCGCAAGGGCACGGACTGGGTGCTCAACGGCAGCAAGATGTGGATCACCAACGGCTCCATCTCGGACGTCGCCGTGGTGTGGGCGCAGACCGAGGAGGGCGTGCGCGGCTTCCTGGTGGAGCGCGGCACCCCCGGCTTCACCGCCAACGACGTGCACGGCAAGCTCTCGCTGCGCGCCTCCGTCACCAGCGAGCTGGTCCTCGACGAGGTGGTCCTCCCGGCCGACGCGGTGCTGCCCGGCGTGACCGGTCTGCGCGGCCCGCTCTCCTCGCTGGGCGAGGCGCGCTACGGCATCCTCTGGGGCACCGTCGGCGCGGCCCGGGACTGCTACACCACCGCGCTGGAGTACGCCAAGACCCGGATCCAGTTCGACCGGCCCATCGCCGCCTTCCAGCTGACGCAGCAGAAGCTGGTGGAGATGATGCTGGAGGTGGAGAAGGCCTACCTGGTGGCCCACCGGATCGGGCGGCTGAAGGACGCCGGCCAGTGCCGCCCCGCCCACATCAGCTTCGGCAAGCTCAACAACGTCCGCACCGCCATCGAGGTGGCCCGCTCGGCCCGCACGGTCCTGGCGGCCAACGGCATCACGGTGGAGTACCCGGTGCTGCGGCACGCCAACAACCTGGAGTCGGTGCTCACCTACGAGGGCACCTCCGAGATCCACACCCTCGTCCTCGGCGAGACCATCACGGGCGAGGCCGCCTACCGCTGACGGCCCCTCGGAAATCGCTGGCGGCCGCCGTGGCCCGCGCCTACGGTGAGGGCCGCACACGGACCCGAGCAGGAGAGGAGCGGAACGATGACCGGGACCACCACGCCCACCACCACGCTGTGGCGCCCCACCGGACCCGAGGAGCTGGCGCTCGTCGAGGCCGCCGGCCGGCGTGCCTGGCCGCCCCGCCTGCCGGACCAGCCGATCTTCTACCCGGTGATGAACGAGGACTACGCCGTCCGGATCGCCCGGGACTGGAACGTGCCCGCCTCCGGAGTCGGATACGTGACCCGCTTCGAGGTGGAGACGGACTTCCTGGCCCGCTACCCCGTCCAGCAGGCCGGCGGCCGGACCATCCTGGAGCTCTGGGTCCCCGCCGAGGAGCTGGACGAGTTCAACCGCCACATCGTCGGGCGGATCGAGGTGGTGCGGGAGTTCCGCCCCGGAGGTGAGGTCCCGCGCGGCTGAACGAGCGCTGACGCGGGACCTTCGTCCCGTACGTGACCCCGTCGACCCCTGAGGGTCGGCGGGGTCGCGTACGTCCCGGGGTGGAGGCGGGAGCGGTACCTCGTGCCGACGGTCCGGCGGATGCGGCCGGACAGGATGGAGAGCGCAGGCGGACGGACGAGCGTGAGGAGCGGCGGCATGGGTGGCGCGGGCAAGGTGACGGCCGGGATCGTGGCGGCGGGAGCGGTGGTGACCGCCGGAGTGGTGGTCGCGGCGCCGATGGCGCGGGACTGGGCCGAGGGCCGGCACCAGCAGCAGGCCGCGTACGACAGCGGGACGGCCGCCAAGCAGGACCGCGCCTCGGTCCCGCGCTGGCTGCCGGACGGGGCGACCGGGGTCTCGTACCTGATGTCCACCACCGGCGGCGACCGGCTGATCCGGGCCACCGTGCCGGGCGGGGCCGCGCCGGCGGAGTGTCAGAAGGGACTGCCGGATGGCCCGGTCAAGCTGCGGGCCTCCTGGTTCCCGGACGAGGCGGTGGCCCGGGCCGACTGGCGGTGCGGGCTCTACAACGTCGCGCTGATCGGCGACCAGCTCTACGGCTGGCAGGACGACGCCGTGGTGGTCGCCGCCCGCAAGGCCGGGACCACCACCGAGTGAGGGCCGGTCGGGACGGGCGCCGCGGGGAGCGATCGGGAGTAGTCGGTGGGGGCGGGTACCGGTCGAGGGTTCGGGTGCGATAGGACAGGTGGCACCCGCTCACCTCGCAAGGAGCCCCATTGACCACCGGCACCGGTTCCATACCCGGGACCACGACCGACGACGCCACACCCACGGCGGCGCCCGGCAAGGCCACCATCGTCGTGCTCGGCAGCCTGAGCGCGCTCGGTCCGCTGACCACCGACCTCTACCTGCCCGCCCTCCCGTCGTTGCGGGAGGACCTCGGCACCACCTTCCCGGCCGTCCAACTCACCATGACCGCCTCGCTGTTCGGCCTGGCGCTCGGTCAGCTGCTGTTCGGCACGCTGAGCGACCGGCACGGGCGCCGCCGCCCGCTGCTGACCGGGATGGCGCTCTACACGGTGGCCACCGTGATCTGCGCGCTGGCCCCGTCGATCCCCGTCCTGGTGGCCGGACGCTTCCTCCAGGGGATGGCCGGTGCGGCCGGCCTGGTGATCGCCCGTGCCATCGCCCGGGACCGCTACGAGGGCGTGGCGATGGTCCGCTTCATGGCCTCGCTCGGACTGATCAGCGGACTGGCCCCGATCTTCGCCCCCGCTCTGGGCGCCCTGCTGCTGAAGCTCACCGACTGGCGGGGCACCTTCGCGGTCCTGGTGGTCTACGGCACCGTCGGCACCCTCGCCGCGATGTTCCTGCTCGCCGAGTCGCTGCCGCCCGAGCGCCGGCACCGGGACGGCCTGGGCAGCACCTTCCGGGCGATCGGCGGCCTGCTCCGCGACGCGCGCTTCGTCGGCTACGTGCTGACGAGCACCTTCAGCTTCGGCGCGCTGTTCGCCTACGTCGGCGGCTCCTCGGTGGTGATCCAGGACGTCTACCAGGTCTCCCCGCAGACCTACAGCCTGATCTTCGCGGTCAACTCCCTGGCGGTGGTGGGCGCCGGGCAGCTCAACGGGCGGGTGCTGGTGCACCGGGTGTCGATGAACCTCCTGCTGGTGACCGGCATGGCGGCGGCGGCGCTGGCCGGCACCGCCTTGATCCTCTTCACCACGGTCTGGCACCTCGGCCTGCCGGCGGTCTGGCCCGCGCTGTTCGTGCTGATGGCGGGCATGGGCATCGCGCTCCCGAACTCCTCGGTCCAGGCGCTCACCCTGGCTCCGCACGCGGCGGGTTCGGCCTCGGCCCTGCTCGGGGTCGGGACGTTCACCTGCGGTGCGGTGGTCGCTCCGCTCAGCAGCCTGGGCGAGCGGCCGTCGGTGGCGCTGCTGGGCGTGGTCGTGCTCGGCTGCGGGGTGGCGGGCCTGCTGTCCTTCGCACTGCTGTGCCGGCCCTGGCGGCAGGCTGCGTGACGGTCTGTCAGGAAGCCACGATCGAGTGAGTGTCCTGGGGTAGGCGGAGATCGTTGTTCCGGTTGTGAGTGTGAACCGGGGTGTGGGCGGCAGCAGTGAAGAAACGATTCTGCTCGTGGAGTGCCCGATCTTCGCCGACCTGGTGGGTCGGTGGCGGCGGGCCGGACGGGCGGTGCCGGGCGAACTCGACCGCGAGTGGGACTCCCTGACCGCCCCTCCGGCCGCCCGCGCCCGCCCGCCCCGCCCACCGGGCCAGGACCCGTCGGTCCTCCCGGTCCTCCCGGTCGGCCCGGTCCTTCCGGTCGGCCCGGGGCCGTGGGCGGTCGGGCCGGGCGGTCCCGGCTACGCGGGAGCGGTACGGCGATGACCCACCGCAGCGCTCCGCGCGTCCCGGCCCAGCGCACCAGCGCCGGCGGCTGCGTCATGCCGCTCGACCTCTCCCTGGTCGCCGGACCCGGCCTGCGCGTCCCCGTCGCCGCCTGCCTGCGCTACTCGGCCCTCGACCCGTACGCGGTCCACCTCGACTTCCACCTCGGGCAGGGCATGCCCGTCCGCTGGACCTTCGCCCGCGAGCTGCTCGCCACCGGCCTGCACGGCTGGGCCGGCACCGGCGACGTCTCGGTCTTCCCGGGCACCGACCAGGACGTCCGGCACACCTGCCTCTCCCTCGAAGGCGACACCGGCACCGTCCTCCTCCTCGCCCCCACCCCCGCCGTCACCACCTTCCTCGCCCACACCGACCGCCTGGTCCCGCCCGGCACCGAGGCCCGCCACGTCGACCTCGACACCCTCCTCACCCGCCTCCTGGACGGCCCTGCTCCTGGCCTCGGCTGGCGTGAGGGGCTCGCCGACCCGGAGTGACGCGTCGTCGGGGCCCCACCCCCGCCGTCACCACCTTCCTCGCCCACACCGACCGCCTCGTCCCGCCCGGCACCGAGGCCCGCCACGTCGACCTCGACACCCTCCGCACCCGCCTCTTGGACGGCCCTGCTCCCGGCCTCGGCTGGCGTGAGGGGCTCGCCGACCCGGAGTGACGCGTCGTCGGGTGCGGGGCTTGGTGGGTGGGGGCGGGTGTTGGACGGCCCTGCTCCCGGCCTCGGCTGGCGTGAGGGGCTCGCCGACCCGGAGTGACGCGTCGTCGGGCGTTGTGAGGGTGGCGTCCGTCGGACGGCCCCGACTGACCGGCCGTCAGGCCGGGTGCCTCAGCGGGTGCCGCGGGCGAGGAGGCGGGCGCGGGCGTGGGCGGCGAAGTCGGGGCCGGCGGCGGTGGCGGTGGGGTCGGCGGCGGTGCCGCCGGGCTTCACGGTGCCGGAGACCGTGTAGTAGGTGTAGCGGCCCACGGCGGCGTGGGTGTTGGTACAGCCGGCGGAGGTGCAGAAGGAGGCGGCGCCGGCGGGCACGAGGCCCTGGATCTGGCCGGTGTGAGCGGCCGTGGCGGCGTCGGCCTTGGCGCGTTCGGCGAAGACGGCGACGCCGATGGTGACGGCGCTGTTGCCGGAGGTGTAGGTGGCGCGCAGGAGGGTCTGGCAGCCCTGGGGGGAGATGACGTTGCCCAGGCCGCCGGTGGTGCCGTTCCAGCAGGGCGAGGTGGCGGCGGTGGTGAGGCGGGTCCAGGTCCTGCCGCCGATGCCGAGGGTGGTGGCGGGGAAGAGGGAGTTGGCGTCGAGCGGGGCCGTGTCGGTGGTGGCCGAGGAGATCACCGTCAGCGGGTCCGGCGGGGTGGTGCTGCTCGGCGGGGCGGGGGGAGCCGCGGCGCTCGCGGTGGCGGTGCCCTTGGCGGAAGGGGCGGCGGAGGGCTTGGCGGAGGCGGTGGTCGGAGCCGAGACCGATGCGGATGCCGAGAGGGAGGGGGAGGGGGATGCCGAAGGCGAGGGGCCCGACGGGGCCGGGGTCCCGGGTGACGGAGTGTCAGCCGGAGCGGGGGCGGAGACGGACGGGGCGTCCGGGGCGGCGGCCGGGGGAGCGGTGGGCTCGGCTCCCCGGCCCAGGAGGATCGCCGTGGTGGTGATGGCGCCGACCAGGAGGACGGCCCCGGCGACGGCGCCGCCGTTGCGGAGCTGCCGGCGGCGGCGCTGGCGCTGCTCGTGCCGGTCTGCGAGGGCGGACCAGTCGGGCTCGGTGGCGTCCGGCCGGGCCCACCCGTGGGTGGCGGTGCCGGTGGCCGGTGGGCCGAAGGAGGGGAGGGCGGACGGTGCCGGGGCGGACGTGTCCGGTCCCGGTGTCTGCTGCGGCTGCCGTCCCGTCACCCCGTCGCTCATGGGCCGTGATCCTAGGGCATTCGAACGTCGGTGCGCGTACCCGTCCGGGTACGGAGCGTGGCAGGGCGCGTGAGGCGGGCCACAGTGGAATCGAAGGCGGGAGGGGTGGAGGAGGACGGGTTCGCCGTGCGGTGAGGCGGTCGGCGGTCGAAGGTGCAGGCGCCACTACGACCCGGCGTCGTCGGTGGAGCCCTTGAAGGCAGGTAGGGGCCGCGTTAAGACTGGTGGAGTCGCAAGGCGCTCCCGCCCGTCGCACCGGCCACCCCAGGGTCCGGGCCGGTCCGGGGGGAGCGCACCGTCCGGCGTCCGGTGCAGACCGGGGCGCTCACGGCCGGTGGCGCGGCTGCCCAGGGGAACGGCGATCGGCCGACCGGGCGGCGGAGTGCCCCGAGTCGGTCCACACGATTGAGGTCGTCCTCTCCATGCGTAGTTCCCTCCTTGCCGTCATGCGCCGTCGTACCACCCTCGTGGTGGCCTCCGCCGGTCTGGCGACCGCCTGTGCCGCCTCCGTGGTGGCCGTGGCGCTCCCGGAGGAGAAGGCCGCCGCCGCGGCGGTCGAGGTCACGCACGTCCCGGCGCCCGAGCAGCAGGCCGCGCAGGCCCAGGTCCAGGTCGAGGTCCAGCCCCAGGCCCAGCAGGCCCGGCCCGAGGCCCGGCAGGCCGTCGGCGAGCAGCCGAAGCAGGAGCAGCAGGAGGCGGCCGCCTCCCGGTCCGAGCAGCGCTCCGACCTCTCCGCGGCCACCCGCGCCACCTCGCCGAGCGCGGTCAAGGAGCTGGCCCGCGACCTCGTCCCGGCCGCCCAGTTCGCCGCGTTCAGCAGCATCATCAGCCACGAGAGCGGCTGGAACTTCAAGGCCACCAACGCCTCCTCCGGCGCCTACGGCCTGGCCCAGGCCCTGCCGGGCTCCAAGATGGCCTCGGCCGGTGCCGACTGGAAGACCAACCCGGCCACCCAGATCAAGTGGGCCCTGGCGTACATGAACGACCGCTACGGCAGCCCGAACGCCGCCTGGGCGTTCTGGCAGAACCACCACTGGTACTGAGCAGCGCGGACGCGTCAGCCCCGCACCCCCTCGAAGGGGTGCGGGGCCGACGCATGGTCAGTGCAGATCAGGTCAGGTCAGACCAGGCCGTTGGCCTTCAGCCAGTCCTTCGCCACCGCCGACGGGTCCTCCTTGTCGACCGCGACGCGCTTCATCAGCGCGGTGAGGCCGGGGGTGTCGAGCTTGGCGGAGACGGCGTTGAGCGCGGCCGTCGAGGTGGCGTCCACGCCCGCCTTGTTCACCAGCGGCAGCACGTTCTGGCTGGAGAACACCGACTTGGGGTCGGCCAGCGGGACGAGCTTCAGGGTGACGACCTTGGGGTCGGTGGTGAAGACGTTGCCGATCTGGATGCTGCCGTCCTTGATGGCGTTGGCGGTGGTCTCGCCGGTCGGCTTCCACTCCTTGAACGTCAGCCCGTAGACGTCCTTGAACTGCTGCTCGCGGCGGCTCTTGAACTCCGGCGGGCCGCCGATCACGAAGTCCGCGGACTTGCCGGCCAGGTCCGCGATGGACTTGAGGCCGAGCTTGTCGGCGGTCTCCTGGCTGACCGTCAGCGAGTCGTTGTCCTGGGCGGCGGAGGAGTCGAGCACCGTCAGCTCGGCCGGCAGGGTGGTGTGCAGGGCGGCGTTGACCGCCTCGGTGCCGCCGGTCAGGGCCGTGCTCTTGGGGTCGAGGTAGCCGAGCAGGGCGCCGTTGTACTCCGGCAGCACGGTCAGGCCGCCGCTCTTCAGCTGGCCGTAGAGGATCTCCCGGCTGCCGACGTTGAACTTCTCCTCCACCTTCACGCCCTTGGCCTTGAGGGCCTGCGAGTAGATGGAGGCGAGCAGCACGTTCTCCGGGAAGTTGGCCGAGCCGACCACGACGGTCTTGCCCGAGGCCGCGGAGGACGCCGCGGCGGAGCCTCCGGCGCTCGGACTGGAGGCGGCCAGCGGGTCGCTGCCGCCGGAGGAGCCGCAGGCCGCCGCGCCCAGCAGGAGCGCGGTGGCCGTGACGGTGCGGAGCAGACGGGTGGTCATCGAAGGTTCCTTCTTGGCAGGTGAGTTGGGGTTGACGTGCCGGTGGTGCGGTCGAGGGGCCCGGGGCGGCCGGGCGGTCAGCCGGCGGGGCGGCGGACGGGGCGGATGCCGGGTGGCAGCGAGTACCGGATCAGCAGGGCGAAGAGCAGTTGGGCGGCCAGCGCCAGCGCCACCACCAGCACCGCGCCGCCGGCCACCACGTAGTACTTGCGCAGCGCCAGTCCGTCGATGACGTAGCGGCCCAGGCCGCCCAGGCCGACGTACGCGGCCACGGTGGCGGTGGCGATCACCTGGATGGTGGCGGTGCGCAGCCCGGCCAGCAGGCTGGGCAGGGCGGCGGGGATGCAGACCTGGCGCAGCACCTGGGGGTGCGTCAGGCCGATCCCCCGCGCCGCGTCCCGCAGTTGGGGGTCGGTGCCGCGCACGCCCTCGACCGCGCCGACCAGGAGCGGCGGGATGGCCAGCACCACCAGCGGGACGATGGTGGAGGCCTTGCCGACGCCGACCAGCAGGACGACCAGGGTGACCAGGCCGAGGGTGGGCAGGGCGCGGGCGGTGCCGGCCAGCACCGTCACCAGGACGGCGCCGCGGCCCAGGTAGCCGAGCAGCAGTCCGAGCGGGACGGCCAGCAGGACGGCCCAGGCCAGCGATTCGGCGGTGAAGGCGAGGTGCTCGGCGAGCCGGTGGGTGATGGCGTCCGGCCCGCTCTGCTGGGCCGGGTCGGTGAAGAAGGCGCGCAGCCAGTCGATCCAGTTCACCGCAGCCCGCCTTCCGGCCCGGTGGCCCAGGGCGCGAGCAGCCTGCGGGCCAGCAGCAGCAGGCCGTCGACCAGCAGGGCCAGCAGCACCACCAGGACGATCCCGGCCAGGATCGGGGTGGTGAAGGTCCGCTGGAATCCGTCGATGAACAGGTAGCCCAGCGCGCCCCGGCCGATCAGCGCGCCGACCGCCGCCATCGAGATGGAGGAGACCGCGGCGACCCGCAGCCCGGCGACCAGGTACGGGACGGAGGCGGGGAGTTCGACGGCGGTCAGCCGGCGCCACGGGCCGTAGCCCATCGCGGTGGCGGCCTGCCGGACGGAGTCCGGGGTGGCCCGCAGCCCCTCGACGGTGGTGGGCAGCATCAGGGCCACCACGTAGCAGGTGAGCGGGATCGTCACCGCGCTGGTCTCGGCCGGCCCGGTGTACGCCACCAGGATCACGAAGAGCGCCAGGGCGGGCAGCGCGTACACGGCGTTCAGCACCACCGCCACCGGCTGGTAGATCCGCGGGTGGCGGGCGCAGAACAGGCCGAGCGGCACCGCCAGCAGCAGGCCGACCAGCACCGGCGGCAGCGCCAACAGTGCGTGGTCCAGGGTGAGTTGCGCCAGGTAGCCGAGGTGGTCGGCCAGCCAGCCCCAGCGGATCAGCGGTTCGTCATCGGGCACCGCCGTCACCTCCCGGCGCGGCGGGCGCCACGGCGGGCCCCACGGCCGGGCCGAGCGCGTCCAGCACGGCGGCCCGGTCGGCGGTGCCGGTGGCGCGGCCCTCGGCGTCCAGCACCACGGCCAGCCCGGCGGGGGAGAGGACGGCGGCGTCCAGCGCGGTGCGCAGGGTGTCGGCGGCGGGGTGGAAGCCGAAGGCGGAGTGGGCCGCGTGCTCGGGGTGCCGCCACTGCGACGGGCGTCCGTCGGCGTCGAGTGCGAGCAGCCAGCCGTCCGCGCCGCGACGCTCGGCGAGGGGGACGGTGGCCACCTGGCCGGCCGGGCGCAGGCCCAGGCCGCGCAGGCCCCGGTCGCGGCCCAGGAAGGCGGCCACGCCCGCGTCCGCCGGGGCGGTCAACAGGGTGTGCGGGTCGGCGAGTTGGGCTATTCGGCCGTGCTCGCGCAGCACCACCACCTGGTCGCCCAGCCGGACGGCCTCCTCGATGTCGTGCGTGACGAACAGCACGGTCTTGTGCAACTCGCCCTGCAGGCGCAGCAGTTCCTCCTGCAGCCCGGCCCGCACCACCGGGTCGACCGCACTGAAGGGCTCGTCCATCAACAGCACCGGCGGGTCGGCCGCCAACGCCCGGGCCACGCCCACGCGCTGCTGCTGCCCGCCGGAGAGCTGGTGCGGGTAGCGTCTGGCGGTCTCCGGCGGGAGGCCGACCAGCTCCAGCAGCTCGGCCGCCCGGGCCCGGGCCCGCTTGCGGTCCCAGCCGAGCAGGTACGGCACGGTGGCCACGTTGTCGATCACCCGGCGGTGCGGGAAGAGCCCCGCCTGCTGGATCACGTAGCCGATGCCCCGGCGCAGCTTCGCGGCGTCCAGCCCGGCCACGTCGGCGCCGTCCAGCAGCACCCGGCCGCCGGTCGGCTCGACCATCCGGTTCACCATCCGCAGGATGGTCGTCTTGCCGCAGCCGGACGGGCCCACCAGCACGGTGATCCGGCCGGCGGGCACTTCCAGGTCCAGGCCCTCGACGGCAAGGGTGCCGTCGGGGTGGCGCTTGGCCGCGCCGTCGAATCTGATCACGGGGTTGCAGTTCCTAGTCGTGGCGCCCGGCCGTCGGGCGCCGGCTGTCTGTCGATCATGAGGACACTGACCCTTGCCCTGCCCGTCCGGGAGGTAAACCCCGCAGTCGGACAGAGCATGGCTGGTCAGCTGGCGTCCCGTCAGGTCGAAGGGGATCGGTCGGGTGCCACTCCGTCAGGTCCCGAGGCCTCCTCGGCGAGCAGCCGGGCCTCGTCCAGGGACGGGTTGCCGCCCCGGACGGTGGGCAGTCCGGCGGCGGCCCAGGCCCGGAAGCCGCCGTCCAGGTCGGTGGCCCGGGGCAGCCCGATCTCGCGCAGCGCGGCCGCCGCCAGGCTGGAGGTGTACCCCTCCGAGCAGAGCACGATCACCTCCAGCTCCGGCCCGGTGGCCTCCGGGATCCGGTGGCTGCCGGCCGGGTCGAGCCGCCACTCCAGCACGTTCCGCTCGATCAGCAGCACGCCCGGGATCTCGCCCTCCCGGGCCCGCTGGGCCTGCGGCCGGATGTCGACCAGCAGCGCTCCGCGCCGCTGCGCCGCCGACGCCTCGGCCGGGCCGGGGCGGTGCACGCCCTCGCGGCTGCGCGCCAGCAGGGCGTCGATGCCGCTGGTGGGGAGGTCCTCGCTCATGCCCACTCCTCCTTGCGCTCGTACGCCGTCTGCACCAGGCCGCCGGCCCGGAGCTCGTAGCGGGCCATCTCGCTCAGCGGGGGCGAGTAGGCGTGGATGGTGACCGCCGGGCCGTTGCCGGTGTTGCGCACGTCGTGCAGGAAGTCCGGGCCGAAGGAGCGCACCGTCCCGGCGCTCAGGTTCCGCACCTGGAGGTCGTGTTCGGGCCCGGAGAGGGAGAGCTCGGCCAGCTCGCCGAGCGCCACGGTGAACGCCCCGCGCGAGCCGCCGTGGCCGTGGAAGCCGGTGGACTGGCCGGGCAGCCAGCTGATCAGCCAGACCTCGTGGTCCTCGGTGAGCGCGAGCCGCTCGTACCAGCGCTGCTCGGCGGAGAGCCGCACCCGGGGCAGCCAGCCGGCCGGGCGTTCGGCCAACTCGCTGACGATGGTGCGCAGTTCGGTGAGGGAGAGCGGCTTGGCGGTGCCGTGCGGGGCGTGGTCGAGCTCGACGGTCATGGCGGTCCTCGGGTAGCCGAATGCGGCCGGCCCATGCGGTGGCCGGCCGTGAAGGCGGAGCGGTGTGCGGGTGCTGCGGGGCGTGCCGCGGCCCTGGGGGTCTTCACAGGGCGGGGGAAGGGTGACGCGACGGGGCGGAACGCGTCAGCAGGCACACATGTCGCTCGCCTGGCGTCGCAGATCGACGTGCAGGCGGCAGACCAGGGTGGTGCCGGTGTCCATGGAAGTGATCCTGACGGCGGTCGGCGACGGAGTCAAGCACGTCCCGCCTGCTGAGAGCGGCGCCGGACCGCCTGGGAGGACGGTCCGGCGGCCCGGAAGCTCAGGCGGCGCCTTCCCCGTCGAGGTCGAGGTCGGCGAGGTCCACCGTCCACGCGGGCGACGGCTCGACCGGCTCGACCGGGAAGCCGTACGTGGAGAAGGTGAGCTCGTAGTACTCCGAGTTGTTTCCCGATCGGGCCAGCAGCGGCACGGGGGTGGCGGTGTCGGAGAGCTCCACCAGGGCGCCGTGCCGGTCGGTCAGCCGGATCCGGCCCTCGCTCCCGCCGTCCCGGCGCAGCTGCCCGGGATCCTCCAGGGCACGAGCCAGCGTGGCCTGCCCGATGACGGAGCGGCAGAAGAAGCCGGCGGAGGGGTACTCGTCCGCCGTGAAGCGGACGTAGGCCTCCGCCAGGCGCAGGTCAGCCGGGGGCGTGCTGCCGGTGGTGCCCTTCGTCCAGTAGCGGTCGGCGATCTGGATCAGCACCATCCGACCGCCGTCGTCCGTCTCGAGGTCGTGGGTGCACCGGCTGCCGTCCAGCTTGACCGAGACCGTGCCGGTCACCCGTCGGCCCGTCACCATGGCGTCGAGGCGGGCCGTGACGGTGCCCCGGGCCGCCGCGTTCCGTCCCGCGAGGCTCGCCAGTTCCGGGGCGGAGAGCCCGGCGGTGGCGGAGACGGTCGGAGCGGCGGGCGGCGCCGGCGACGGGGCGGCCTGGGTGCAGGCGGTGGCCGCCAGGACGAGGACGGCCGGCAGTGCGCGGAGACGGAACGGTGCCACGGTGCTTCCCCCCGGAAAGCTGGGACGGTGTCAGGTCACCAGCATGACAGAGGAGTTGAACACGTTCAAACTGATCTCCGGTCAGCTCCGGGAACCCGCGCGGCGGTTGGCGCGTCCTCTTCCACGGACCGCCGCGCATGGGCGGTGACGGGGAAGGGCAGGACCACACCATGGGCATCATCAGTTGGATCATCCTCGGCCTGGTGGCCGGGGCCATCGCCAAGTTCATCCTGCCGGGGCGGGACCCGGGTGGGATCGTCGTCACCACGCTGATCGGCATCGCCGGCTCCTTCGTGGGCGGCTGGCTCTCCAGCGCCGTCCTGGACCGGCCGGTGGCCACCAGCTTCTACGACCCGGCCACCTGGATTGCCGCGATAGCGGGCTCCTTCGTGCTCCTGGTCGCCTACCGCATCCTGTTCGGCAACTCCCGGGACTGAACGCGCCCCGGCAGCACCGCGCCCCGGCACCGGATCGTTCCGGTGCCGGGGCGCGGCGTCGTTCACGGACCGTCAGAGGCCGTCCGGCAGTGCCTCGCGGGCGTCCCACCACGGCCCGGGCACCTGGTCCAGGCCGGTGCGCCCGGCCACCACCCCGGCGGTGATGGCGCAGGTGGTGTCCATGTCGCCCCAGCCCTCCAAGGTGCACCAGATCGCCTCCGGCAGCCGGTCCAGCCAGCGGGCCGCCGACCAGAGGGCGAAGGGCACCGTGTCCGGCCCGGACATCTGCCGGCCCGAGCCGAGCACCACGGAGGCGTGCCGCACCGAGGTCCCGTCCGGGAGCCGGGCGGCGATCAGCAGACCGGAGCGCACGTCGCTCTCCGGCAGGTGGCCGGCCACCTCGGTGAGGAAGTCGGCCGGCTCCGGCGCCGCACCGCCGCGGGAGCGCACGGCCAGCGCCGTCGCCACCGCCACGGCGACCGCCCCGGCCACCGCCTCCGGGTGGAAGTGGGTGACCAGCGCGGAGCGCCGGGCCTGCTCGGCGGCGACCGCCAGGTCCCCGGCGAACCAGGCCCCCAGCGGGGCGACCCGCATCGCGGCGCCGTTCCCCCAGGAGCCCTGGCCCTCGAACATCCCCGAGGTGACGCTCCGCCAGTCGGCGCCCTCGTGGATCGCCCGGAGCACCTGGTGCATGGACCCGCCGTACTTCCGACCCGGGTACGCGGTGTACTCGGCGGCGAAAGCGGCCGCCAGCGCGTCCGGCTCGACCTCGCCGTACTCCACGAGGTGCCGGTACAGCACCACGGCCTGCGCGGTGTCGTCGGTCCAGTGCCAGGGCGCCGGGCGGATCCGACGGGACGTCAGTTCGGCGGCGGCCTCGTCCGCGATCACCTGGAACCAGCGGTCGCCGAAGGCGTCGCCGAGGGCCAGGGCGTGCAGGCTCTCCAGGGGTACGGACATGGTGCGGCTCTCCTTCGGGACGCGGTGGTCAGGAGCCACCATCGTCCCGGTCCGGGGCACCGCCCGGCGACCGAATATCCGCCGTGGCGGCCGGGCGCCCGCCGTGACGGCCCGTCAGGCCGCCAGACCGGAGAGCAGCAGCGCCCAGACCGACTCGAAGTCGGCCTCGCAGCGCGGGTCGGACCACTCGCCCGCGAACACCGGGTCGTGGAAGTGGGCGGTGGCCTGGAAGACCGCCCGGGCGGTGGCGTCGGTGTCCATCGGACGGAACTCGCCGGTGCGGACGCCGTCCGCCAGGATCACCGCGATCTGCGCGGCCAGCGTGTCGACGTGCTCCTCGACCGTGCTGGAGAGCTCGCCGACCAGGGTGAGGTAGGTGGCGAACAGCTCGGGGTCGTCCGTCGCCTTGTGCCGCTTGGCCGCGAAGAGCGTGGCCAGCCAGCGGTGCAGCCGCTCGGCGGCCGGGCCCGGGTCGGCGGTGACCGCCGCCAGCTCGTGGTGGGCCTGGTCCAGCCAGCGCTGGGTGACGGCCTCGCGCAGCGCGGCCTTGCTGGGGAAGTGCCGGTAGACGCTGCCGTGGCTGACGCCGAGCGCCCGGGCGATGTCCACCACCGTGGCCTTGGCGGGCCCGTACCGCCGCAGCACGTCCTCGGCGGCGCTGAGGATCTGCTCGGAGGTCAGGGCACTGTCGCTGGGCACGGTCATCCTCTGCTCGGGTGGCGGCGGCTGGGCCCGGCGGCGGGTCAGTGCTCGCTGTCGAGGTGGGCCATCTGTGCCGCAGCGTACCTGTCCCCGGCGGCGGAACCGGCCGGGACGGCGGCCTCGATCGCGGCCAGGTCGGCCGCGGTCAGCTCCAACTGCCGTGCGCCGAGCGCCTCGGCGAGCCTGTCCCGGCGGCGGGCGCCGACCAGCGGCACGATGTCCGCGCCCCGGGAGGCGACCCAGGCGATGGCGACCTGCGCCACGGTGGCGCCCTTGGCCCCGGCGATGGCGCGGAGCTGCTCGACCAGCCCGAGGTTGTGGGTCAGGTTCTCGCCCTGGAAGCGCGGGCTGAAGCCGCGGAAGTCGGTGGCCGCCATCTCCTGCCGCCCGCTCCAGTGGCCGCTGAGCAGGCCGCGGGAGAGCACGCCGTAGGCGGTCACGCCGATGCCCAGCTCGCGGGCGGTCGGCAGGATCGTCTGCTCGATGCCGCGGGAGAGCAGCGAGTACTCGATCTGCAGGTCGCTGATCGGGTGGACGGCGGCGGCCCGGCGCAGGGTGTCGGCGCCGACCTCGGAGAGGCCGATGTGCCGGACGTAGCCGGCCTTGACCAGCTCGGCGATGGCGCCGACGGTCTCCTCGACCGGCACGGCCGGGTCCAGCCGGGCCGGGCGGTAGACGTCGACGTGGTCGGTGCGCAGGCGGCGCAGGGTGTAGGCGAGCGCGGTCTTCACGGCCTCCGGGCGGGCGTCGTAGCCGAGCCAGCTGCCGTCCGGGCCGCGCTGGGCGCCGAACTTGACGCTGATCTGGACGGAGTCGCGGCCGCGGCCGCGCAGGGCGTCGTGCAGCAGCAGCTCGTTGTGGCCCATGCCGTAGAAGTCGCCGGTGTCCATCAGGGTGACGCCCGCGTCGAGGGCGGCGTGGACGGTGGCGATCGACTCGGCCTCGTCGGCCGGCCCGTAGAGGTCGGACATGCCCATCAGGCCGAGGCCGAGGGCGGAGGTCTCCGGGCCGGTGGCGCCGAGGCGGGTGCGGGAGGTGGTGGTCATCAGGTGCTCCAAGGGATGGCGGGGGCAACTGACGTCAACTATGGCATGAGGGATGACAGATTTCAATATCTGTCAGCCATCCTCCGTTCCGCAGGCTCCCGAGCGGTCGCAGTACGGGGCCTCGGCGGTGCGGCCGCAGCCGCAGAGCATGGCGCGGGTCGCCGCCCGCTCCCCGATCCGCAGCTCGCCGCGGAGCAGCAGGCGGCCGTCCTCGGTCCGGGTCACGGTGGTCGGGCGGTCCGGGGGTTCGGTGCCGCCGGGCGTGAGCAGGTAGGTGAGGGCGCCGGTCGGGCAGCGCCGCACGACCGCGGCGACCACCTCGGGGGCCGCCGCGCCCGGGGTGATCCAGGGGCGCCGTCCGGTGTCGAAGACCTCGGGGAGTCCGCCCACGCACTCGGCCGCGTGGCGACAGAGTCCCGGGTCGAAACTGACGGAGACCCCTTCGGCTCGGTACTCCTTCGCGGGGGCCATCAGTCGCTCACCCGGCTCCGGTTCTCGTAGGCCAGGTCGGCGTACTCCGGGTGCCTGAGCATCCAGGCCTTGATGAAGGGGCAGGTGGCCAGCACCGGCAGCCCGCGCCGGCGCGCGTCGTCCAAGGCGGCCCGGGCCAGCATCCCGCCGATGCCCTGGCCCTCGAATCCCGGGTCCACCACGGTGTGCGGGTAGACCACCAGCCGGTCGTTGCGGATGTACTCGGCGAATCCGGCCAGCTCCCCGGCCACGGTGGCCTCGAACCGGCTGTTCATCTCCACGTCATGCACCCGGACTGCTTCTGACATTGTCGGCCCCTTGGTCGATCGTGGATGACGGAGGGTCAAATCGGGACGAAACCCACCCTACGTGCGCGGCGGCCGCCGGAAGGCGGCACTGGTTCCAAAGGCTGACCTTCCGTCACCCATCAGGCGTGGATCGGACGCTGGACGGCGCGGTTCGCGGCGCGGCCACCGCATTCCGGGTCCACAGTGGAGGGGAGCGCGGCCCCGGCCGATCCGGGCCGGGAGCGCCCCGGAAGGCGGCTGGCCCAGGCCTGTCGCCGGTGCGGGGAGCGCCGGGCCACTCGCAGGGAAACGAACGAATCTTCTAGGCTCGCCTCGCGACTTCCCCCGTGCCGGTGCCCGTCCGCACCGGCACGCGGGAGCCGCCGTCCCACGGGCCCCGGGCCGAGCCGGGGTCACCGGACCGAGCGAGGAGGACGCAGTGTTGCCCAGCCCGAGGTCGCTCCACCTGCCCTGCCCCGAAGGCGCCCGGCGCGCCGGGGCCGCCACCCCACCACGCCGGCTGCACCCGACGGCGGGTCAGGCGTCGAGTACCGGCAGCGGTCGGGGAGGCGAGCGATGACCACCCAGTCCGCCCCCGGCCAGCTGCCCGCCCTGGAACTCGACCGCCCGGCCGAGGGCCGTTCCGCCGAGAACCGCTCCGCCGAGAACCGCTCCGCCGAGGGTCGTTCCGCCGGGGCCGATCCCGCCGGGAGCCGCCCCGCCGAGGCCGCCGACACCGGCGCGCTGCCCGGCCTGCCGGCCGCCCTCCGCTCCCGGGCCGGCACCCTGGCCGGCCCCGTCCGCCGCCGGATCGCCGAGCTGGCCCGGATGGAGTCGCCGACCGCGGACACCGTCCGGCTCAACCAGCTGGCCGAGGAGTTGGCCGCCGGGTACGCCGCCACCGGCGCCACCGTCCGCCGGGTCCCCAACGAGGCCGGCGACCACCTGGTGCTGGACTGGGCCGGGCGGCGCGAGGACCTCGCCCCGGTGCTGATCGTCGGCCACCACGACACCGTCTGGCCGGCCGGCATCCTGGCCGACTGGCCGGTGGAGGAGCAGGACGGGGTGCTGACCGGCCCCGGCGTCCTGGACATGAAGGGCGGACTCGCCCTGGTCGAGGGCGCGTTGGCCCTGCTGGCCGACCTCGGCCAGCGCCCGCACCGGCCGGTGCGGCTGGTGGTGGTCTCCGACGAGGAGCTCGGCAGCCCGGACGGGCGCCGCCTGGTGGAGCGTCAGCTCAGCGGCGCCGCCGCCGTGCTGGGCCTGGAGCCGCCGCACCCCGACGGCCGGCTGAAGACCGCCCGCCGCGGCAGCAGCCGGGTGCGGCTGACCGTCACCGGCAAGGAGTCGCACGCGGGCAACGACGCGGCCCTCGGCGTCTCGGCCGTCGACGAACTGGTCGACCAGCTGGTCGCCGTCCGGGGCCTGATCTGCCACCCCGACGCCGAGCTCAACGCCGGCCGCATCCTCGGCGGCACCCGGGCCAACGTGGTCGCGGGCCGGGCCGAGGCCGAGCTCGGCCTGCGCTTCGCCACCCCCGAGGCGCAGAGCCGCACCCTGGACACGCTGGCCCGGCTCACCCCGCTGCGGCCCGGCGCCAAGGTCCGCGCCGAGGTGGTCTCCAGCCGCCCGACGTGGCCCGTGCGCACCGGCGACCCGCTGCTGCGCCACGTCCGTTCGCTGGCCGCCGCCCTCGGTCAGCAGCTCGACGGCGCCCCGGCCGGCGGCGCGGGCGACACCAACGCGGCCGGCGCCCGCGGCCTGCCCACCCTGGACGGCCTCGGCGCGGTCGGCGCCGGCCCGCACGCCCGCCACGAGCACATCCGCACCGACCTGCTGGCCCCCAGGATCGCCCTGCTGGCCGCCCTGCTCGCCGTACCCCTGCCCCGCCTGCGCGGCTGACCGTCCCTCAGGGCCCGTCTTTCCCACGAGGCGGGCCCCGAGGGGTGCGTCAGTGCGCGGAGTACCGGTACAGGTCGCGCAGCAGCGCGATCTCGGCGCCGTGGTGCAGCAGCTCCTGGTTCACCCACCAGACGATCTCGACGAACGGCTCCTCGGCGTCCCCGCCGTAGGGGTAGGTGCAGTACCCGACGGTGTCCAGCGCGGCGTCGCCCGCCGCGAGCAGGGTGTTCCGCCACGCCGTCGCCGCGGCCTCGAAGTCGGCCACCGCCTCCGCCGCCGTGCCCGGCACCGGCAGGTCGTCCCGGTCCAGCGAACGGGTGCCGTCGGTGTGGTCGGAGCGCAGCCACAGCATCTCGGTGAGGTGGCACAGCCGCCAGGCCAGCGTGGTGAACGGGGTCGGCTCCGGGTGCGGCCACGGCGCCGAGTCCCGCCCCCACTCGCCCTCGCCTCCGCCGACCAGGAACCCGGCCGCCTCGCCCGGCCCCTCCGAGCGCCGCCGCACCGACCAGCAGCGCGGCACCGGCTCCCAGCGGTACTCGTGGTCGGTCATGGTGACCACCGCGACGTCCAGCCCGTTCCCGCTGTTGACCGTCGGCCCGGCCATCCGGTCGGTGAGCCGCTTGCGGGCGAAGTCGAACTGGGCGAGCAGGGGCGCCAGGCGCTGAGGGGTCGTCATGGGGCGAACCCTGGCACGGCGGACGCTCCGTCCGCGACCGGGTTACGGGGCCGGGGCCGGGGCCGGGGCCGGTTCGGTCAGCCCGCGCCGAGCTGCCGCAGCGCCCGCTCCAGCCGGCTCGCCCGGCTCTTCGGGGTGAGGGCCTGGAGCAGCGGCAGCATCAGCTGGTAGCGGGCCGTCCGATCCAGCCCCTCGAACGCGGCGGCCGCCGCCGGATCCTCCGCCAGCGCCGCCGCCAGCTCGGGCGGGACGGCGGCGGTGCTGGCCGGCGGGTACGCCCCCGCCCAGCGGCCGTCCTGCTGGGCCCGCCGCACCTCGGCCAGCCCCGGCTCGCGCATCCGCCCGGCGGCGGTCAGCTCGGCGACCTTCTCCACGTTCACCAGCGACCAGAGGCTGCGGGGCCGCCGCGGCACGTACCGCTGGAGGTACCACTGCCCGTCCAGTGACCGCCGCTGCCCCGACACCCACCCCCAGCACAGCCCGACGTCCACCAGCTCCTGCTCCGTCACGGACGGGACCCCGGCCCCCTTCTTCGCGACCTTCACCCACACCCCGTCCGCCCGCCCGTGATGCTCCGTCAGCCACCCCTCGAACGCCGCCCCGTCCGCGAAAGCGATGACCTCGACCCCGTCCAGCTGCTCCATCCCCCCAGGCTAACCACCCGCCCCGACACCCCGTCAGGCCGCCGGTCACGTGTCGCCGACGGCCCGCCAGGCGTCGTCCAGCCGCCCGACCTCCTCCGGGGTGGCGGAGATGAGGCGGCGCCACGCGAGGGGGCGGCCGTGCGGGTACCCCGTGAGATTGCCCAGCACGCTCTGGACCGCCTCCTCGTCCACCTCGCCGGGCCAGGCATCGGCGATCGCCGCGATCTCCTCCCTGGTCCACCCCGTCAGGGTCTGGAACTCCCAGTCCTCGAAGAACGGCCCGTGCACCGCGGCGTCCAGGCACTCCTGGACGATCCGCAGCTCCCGTTCGGTCGTCCAGTCACCGGCGCGCATGCCCGCATGGTCGCACCGGCCGGGCCCGTCTCACCGGAGGTGCGGGGGGTGGGTCGCGGTGTCGACGGAGTCCGAGCCGTGGCCGGGACTGCCCCCACCCCCCGTGGCCGCGAGCCCCGAGGGCGCTCCGTCCGGCGGATGCACAGCACCGTAGCGCCGCCCACGGACAGCGCCTCCGACAGCCCGGTCGGAGGCTGCGGCGGGCCGCCCTTGTCAGGGGAGGCGGGTGGGCTGCACACTGGTACCGACCGAACGGTCAGTCGGGAGGTGGGTTGCGGTGACGGTGGCCGATGCGGGTGAGGCCTTGGCGGGGCGGTTCGAGGCCGTGGTGGCGGCGGACCAGCGGATCGAGCCGAGGGACTGGATGCCGGAGGCGTACCGGGCGACGCTGGTGCGGCAGATCGCGCAGCACGCGCACTCCGAGATCATCGGCATGCAGCCCGAGGGGAACTGGCTGACCAGGGCCCCCTCGCTGCGCCGGAAGGCGATCCTGCTGGCCAAGGCCCAGGACGAGGCGGGCCACGGGCTGTACCTGTACGCGGCGGCGGAGACCCTCGGGGTGGACCGGGCCGAGCTGACCGAGAAGCTGATCAGCGGGCGGCAGAAGTACAGCTCGATCTTCAACTACCCGACGCTGACCTTCGCCGACGTCGGCGTGATCGGCTGGCTGGTGGACGGCGCGGCGATCTGCAACCAGGTGCCGCTCTGCCGGTGCAGCTACGGGCCGTACGCCCGGGCGATGGTGCGGGTCTGCAAGGAGGAGTCCTTCCACCAGCGGCAGGGCTACGAGCTGCTGATGACGATGATGCGCGGCACCGAGGGCCAGCGCGCCATGGTGCAGGACGCGGTGGACCGCTGGTGGTGGCCGTCGCTGATGATGTTCGGCCCGCCGGACGGCGACTCGCCGAACACCGCGCAGTCCATGGAGTGGCGGATCAAGCGCCACACCAACGACGAACTGCGGCAGCGCTTCGTCGACATGACGGTGCCCCAGGCGCAGCACCTCGGCGTCACCCTCCCCGACCCGGCGCTGGCGTGGAACGAGGAGCGCGGCGGCTGGGACTTCGGCGAGCCGGACTGGTCCGAGCTCAAGCAGGTGATCAAGGGTCAGGGCCCGTGCAACGCGCAGCGGGTCGAGCGCCGCCGGGCCGCCCACGAGGACGGCGCCTGGGTCCGCGAGGCCGCCCTGGCCCACGCGGCCAAGCAGCGGGCGAAGCAGAAGGAGAACGAGGCATGAGCAAGGCCGACTGGCCGCTGTACGAGGTGTTCGTCCGCCCCCGGCGGGGCCTGAACCACGTGCACGTCGGCTCGCTGCACGCCGCCGACGACCGGATGGCGCTGCTCGCCGCCCGCGACCTCTACACCCGGCGGAACGAGGGCGTCAGCCTCTGGGTGGTGCCGTCGAGCGCGATCACCGCCTCCACCCCGGACGAGCAGGACCCGTTCTTCGCCCCCAGCGGCGACAAGGTCTACCGCCACCCGACCTTCTACGACATCCCCGAGGATGTCCCGCACATCTGACGGGGGAGCACCTCTCATGAGCGACGACCACGTGTACCTGTCCCTCGCCGAGGCGGACCACGGCCCGGAGGGCGAGGCCCGCTGGGCGTACGGCACCGGCTTCTCCGACCCGCTGCTCGGGGTGGACCGCGCCGTCCCGGCGGGGGTCGACCCGGCCGCCCTGGCCGAGTTCTGCCTGATGCTCGGCGACGACGCGCTGGTCCTGGCCCAGCGGCTGATCGAGTGGTGCACCCGGGCGCCCGAGCTGGAGGAGGAGGTGGCGCTGGCCAACCTCGGCCTCGACCTGCTCGGCCAGGCCCGCCAACTGCTGACCCGCTCCGGCCAGTTGGACGGCACCGAGCGGACCGAGGACGACCTGGCGTACTGGCGCGAGGACCACCAGTTCCGCAACGTGCGCCTGGTCGAGGTCCCCAACGGCGACTTCGCGCACACCGTGGCCCGGCTGCTGCTGTTCTCCACCGCCCGCCTGGCCCTCTTCGAGCGGCTGGCCGGCCACGCCGACCCGGTGCTCGCGGCGGTCGCGGCCCGGGGAGTCAAGGAGCTGGCCTACCACCGCGAGTACGCCGCCGCCTGGACGCTCCGGCTCGGCGACGGCACCGCGTACTCCGCCGAGCGGATGCGGGCCGGTCTGACGGCGGTCTGGCCGCTGCTGGACGAGCTGTTCACGCCGCACCGGGTGGAGCTGGCGCTCGGGGTGGACGTCGCCGAGCTGCGCGAGCCGGTGCTGGCCACGCTGGCGGAGGTGCTGGCCGCGGCGGGGCTGGAGCTGCCGGAGGCCGCGCCGATGGCCCGGGTCGGCGGCCGGGCCGGGCGGGACGGCGTGCACACCGAGGCGCTCGGCCTGATGCTCGCCGAGCTCCAGGTGGTGGCCAGGGCGCACCCGGGGGCGACGTGGTGACCACGACCCTGCGGCCCGCTCTGGAGGTCGCCGCCGAGGTGCCCGACCCGGAGCTGCCGATGCTGACCCTGGCCGACCTCGGCGTGCTGGCCGAGGTCGAGCAGCGCGGCGACGCCGTCACCGCCTGGCTCACCCCGACCTACTCCGGCTGCCCGGCGGTGGCCGAGATGGCCGCCGACGTGGCGGGCCGGCTGCGGGCCGCCGGGTACCGGGAGGTGGACGTGCGGCTGCGGCTGGACCCGCCGTGGTCCAGCGACCTGATCACCGAGGCCGGCCGGGCCAAGCTGGCCGCCGCCGGGATCGCCCCGCCGCACGCCGTCGCCGCCGCGTCCCCCGGGCCGCTCGCCCTCACCCTCGGGCGGACCAGGCTCGCGGTGCTCTGCCCGCAGTGCGGCAGCCGGGAGACGGAGGAGCTGTCCCGCTTCGGCTCCACCTCCTGCAAGGCGCTCTGGCGCTGCCGCGACTGCCGGGAGCCCTTCGAACGGATCAAGGAGATCTGACCCGTGACCACCACCGCCCCGCGCCGCCTGGCCTTCCACTCGCTGCGGATCGCCGCGTCGGAGCAGCTCTGCGAGGACGCCGTCGCGGTCACCTTCGAGGTGCCGCCGGAGCTCGCCGAGGAGTACGCCTTCCGCCCCGGCCAGACCCTGACGGTCCGTCGGATCGTGGACGGGGTGGACGAGCGGCGCTCGTACTCGATCTGCGCCCCCGCCGGGGGAGCGCTGCGGATCGCGGTCCGCGAGGTGCCGGGCGGGCTGTTCTCCCGCTGGCTGGTCCGGGAGGCGGGCGTGGGCACCGAGGTGGAGGTGCTGCCGCCGGTCGGCCTGTTCACCCCCGACCTCTCGGTGCCCGGCACCCACGTGCTGCTGGCGGCGGGCTCCGGCATCACCCCGATGCTCTCGATCGCCGCCTCGGTGCTGGCCGACGGCGTGTCACGGGTGGTGCTGGTCTACGGCAACCGGCGCAGCGACACGGTGATGTTCGCCGACGAGCTGGCCGACCTGAAGGACCGTCACCTCGACCGCCTCCAGCTGGTGCACGTGCTCTCCCGGGAGAGCCGCGACGCCGAGCTGCTCAGCGGCCGGCTCGACCCGGAGCGGGTCCGGGCCCTGCTGACCGCTCTGGTGGACGCCCCCGAGGTGGACCACTGGTGGCTCTGCGGCCCGTACGGCATGGTGATCGGCGCCAAGGAGCTGCTGCACGAGCTGGGCGTCCCGGCCGAGCGGGTCCACCAGGAGCTCTTCCACGCCGAGGACGAGCCGCTCGCCGAGCGGGCCGAGGAGGAGGCCGTCGACGCCGACGCCGCCGAGGTCACCGTCATCCTGGACGGCCGCTCCGGCACCCTCTCCCTCCCGCGCGACCGCTCGATCCTGGACGGCGCCCAGCGCGCCCGCCCCGACCTCCCGTTCGCCTGCAAGGGCGGCGTCTGCGGCACCTGCCGCGCCCTGGTCACCGAGGGCGAGACCACCATGCGCCGCAACTTCGCCCTGGAGGAGAAGGAGCTCGCCGCCGGCTACGTCCTGACCTGCCAGGCCCGCCCCGTCTCCGACAAGGTGACGGTCGACTTCGACCGCTGACCCGGAACGCCGGGACGGCCGTCGCTCACCGGGCCGGGGCGGGCTCGCGTTCGTTCGGGTCGCCGAGGAGGGTGACCAGGTCGTTCGCGGCGGCCCGGCCGGCCCGGTTGGCTCCGACGGTGGAGGCGGAGGGGCCGTAGCCGAGCAGGTGGATGCGGGGGTCGTCGGTGGCACGGGTGCCGGTGAGGCGGATGCCGCCGGCCGGGGTGCGCAGGTGGAGCGGGGCGAGGTGGGCGGTCTCGGCACGGAAGCCGGTGGCCCAGACGATGGCGTCGAAGCGCTCCTCCCGCTCGCCCCAGGCCACGCCGTGCTCGGTGAGGCGGTCGAACATCGGGCGCCGGTGCAGGGCTCCCAGCTCCTCGGCGCGGCGGTATGCGACCGAGGGGCCGAGGCCGGTGACGCTGACCACGCTGCGCACCGGCAGGCCCTCCCGGACGCGCTGCTCGACCAGGGCGACGGCGGCCCGGCCGGACTCGGGGGTGAACGGCCCGTCCCGGTACTCCGGCTCACGCCGCGTCACCCAGACCGTCTCGCCGACGGCGGCCACCTCCGAGAGGACCTGGATCGCCGAGGCGCCGCCGCCGACCACCAGCACCCGCTTCCCGGCGAACTCCTCCGGCCCCCGGTAGTCCGCGTAGTGCAGCTGACGGCCCGTGAAGTGCCCGGGGTAGAAGGGCAGGAAGGGCCTGGTCCAGGTGCCGGTGGCGTTCACCAGCGCCCGGGCCCGCCACTGCCCGGCGTCGCTGCTCACCAGCAGCCGCCCGTCGGGCAGCGGCTCGACCGAGGAGACCTTGACCGGCCGGACCACCGGCAGGGCGTGACTGGCCTCGTACGCCGCGAAGTAGCCCGGCACCACCTCGCGGGCCGGCGCGCTCGGGTCGGGCTCCGGCAGCTCGAAGTCGGGCAGGTCGTGGAAGCCGTGCACGGTGGCCATCCGCAGCGAGGGGGAGCGGTGGGCCCAGGCGCCGCCCGGGGTGGCGTCCGCGTCCAGCACCACGAAGCCGGTGTACGGGGCGAAGCCGCGTCGGCGCAGGTGGTAGGCGGCGGACAGGCCCGCCTGGCCGGCCCCGATCACCACGACGTCGACGTCCACCATCGTTTCACCGTAAACAGTCACGGTGGTGAAACATCACCGGGGGGAGAGCTGTTCCCCACCCCGACTAGTCTCGGGGCATGACGATGCGCAAGGCCGTTCCCCCGAGTGTCGACGCCATGCTCGAAGACCTCGAGAGGCTCATCACGACCGAATCCCCCTCGGACGACCCCACCGCACTGAAGGCCTCGGCCCACGTGGTCGCCGAGGTGATCGAGCGGCGCCTGGGCGGGCGGGCCGCGATCGTCGAGCTGGACGGGCTGCCGCACGTCCACTGGTCCGGCGGCGGCGAGCCCCGGGTGCTGGTCCTCGGTCACCACGACACCGTCTTCCCGCTCGGCACCCTGGAGCGCCGCCCGTTCACGGTCGCGGACGGGCGGGTCACCGGGCCGGGGGTCTTCGACATGCTCGGCGGCCTGGTCCAGGCGGTGCACGGGCTGGCCGCACTGGACGACCTGGCGGGCGTCGAGATCCTGGTGACCGCGGACGAGGAGGTCGGCTCCCGCAGCTCGCGGGCGCTGATCGAGGAGCGGGCGCTGGCCTGCGGCGCGGTGCTGGTCTTCGAGGGCGCGGCCGACGGCGGCGGGCTGAAGACCGCCCGCAAGGGCACCGGCGGCTTCCACGTCACCGTCACCGGGCGGGCCTCGCACGCCGGGCTGGAGCCCGAGGCCGGGATCAACGCGCTGATCGAGGCCGCCCACCAGGTGCTCGCCATCGCCGAGTTCGGCCGCCCGGAGCTCGGCACCACCGTCACCCCGACCGTGGCCGAGGCCGGCACCGCCGAGAACGTCGTGCCCGCCTCCGCGACCGTCCTGGTCGACGTCCGGGTCGAGAGCCGACAGGAGAAGGAGCGCGTCGAGGCCGCCTTCGCGGCGCTGACCCCGCGGGTGGAGGGCGCGAAGCTCGCCGTCTCGGGCGGGATCAGCCGGCCGCCGATGCCGGAGTCCGCCTCCGCCTCGCTGTTCGCGGTGGCCCGGGAGCTGCTCCCCGGGGTCGAGGGCCGCGCGGTCGGCGGCGGCAGCGACGGCAACTACACCGCGGCGCTCGGCGTCCCGACCCTCGACGGGCTGGGCGCGGTCGGCGGCGGGGCCCACTCCGACGACGAGTACCTGCTGGTCGGCTCGATGGTCGAGCGCGCCGAACTGGTGGCCGGCCTGGTCGGGGCGATCCGGCAGACCTGACGGACCGTCGGCGGGCGACCGGAGCCGCCCGCCGACCTTCGCTCACTGCAGCGGCGAGATCACCACGGCCGTCCCGTACGCGCAGATCTCCGTCCCGAGGTCGGCCGCCTCGGTGACGTCGAAGCGCATCATCAGCACCGCGTTCCCGCCGCGCGCCCGGGTCTGCTCGACCAGGCGCTCCATCGCCTGGTTCCGGGACTCCACCAGGGTCTTGGTCAGCCCCTTCAACTCCCCTCCCAGCATGGACTTGAACGAGGCGCCGATCTGCGTTCCGATGTGACGGCTGCGCACCGTCAGGCCGAACACCTCCCCGATCACCCGGTCCACCCGGAAGCCCGGGACGTCGTTGGTCGTGACCACCAGCACGTCGGCGCCCGGGCCCTGCCCGCCGCCGAACTCTTCGAGGTTGCTCATGGTTGCCATCCTGCAACCCGGGGACCGGCCAAGCAGGTGGACTCGCTCGGGCACAGCCTGTAAACCTGGTCCCATGGGCGAGCGAAGCGATCATCCACAGGGGCCGGGCGCGGCGGCTGACTCCGGCGCGCAGGAGATCGAAGCGACGGTGGTGCTCGGCATCCGGATCACCGACTGGGACCAGTTGCGCCGTGCCGCACGGGCCGCCGTCGAGGAGCTGCACTTCACCGGGATCGATCCGCAGGGGCAGCGGGAGGCACTGCTGCGCGAGGTCTCCGAGGACCCCAACGCGGCGCTCGGCGCGCTGCTCCACCCCGACCGGCTGGTGGCCGCGATCCCCGGCGTCGAGGCGATCGGCGGCACCCTGGAGATCGCCGTCACCGACGACTTCGCGCCGGACTTCGCCGAGCTCTTCCCGCTCGACCTGGACGAGGAGGACGGCGGCGGCACCGGGGACTGGACCCTCACCCCGCGCACCGCCTGCCTGATCCACACTCAACTCATCACCCTGGCCGACGCCGCGTACGACGACCTGGACGAGCACGAGGACGACCCGGTCACCGACGAGGAGGAGGCGGACTGGGCGGTGCTCGGCCGCCTGCCGCAGCGCACCTGGCAGCTGCACCGCAGCTGGCGCCGCGCCTTCGCCCGGGCCTTCGACGACCTCGCGGACGACCTGGCCCTCGGCGAGTGGCCGCTGCCCCGCAACCTGGCCGAGGAGCTGGCGCTCCGGCTCGCCCTGGTGGACGCCCGCGAACTGCTCGGCGCCCAGCCCCAGGCCGTGGCCGACATGATGGGTGACCTCCCGGTCGACCTCTACGACTACGACTGGGACGGCTGCGCCGACGAGCTGTTCGGCGTCTACGGCCCCGACGAGGGTGACCCGGAGCTGGACGCCACCGAGCGCACCGACGTCCTGCTGGCCGCCACCCACCCCGAGGGCTGGTTCCTCACCTACGAGGACGCCGAGGAGCGCGACCCCACCCGGGGCTACCGCCGCTGACCCTCCGTCAGGCTCCGCCGCCCAGGGCCTCGGCGAGCCGGGCGTCCTGGGCGGGGGTCAGCGGGAGGCGGGCGTGTCGGGGGCTGTGCTCCTCGGAGCAGCGCGGCAGCCGGCTCGGGGTGGTGGTCGCACCGCTGAGCGGGGAGACCGCGTCCTCGCCGGTCACCCAGCTCGGGCCGTCCCAGAACGGGTGGTCCAGCAGGGCCTCGGCCAGTTCGTGCAGTTGCTCGGACCGCACGCCGACGCCGGTGAGGGCCTCGGCGACGGTGGTCGCGGCGTCCGGCGGGAGGTCGGCGTCGCCGAGGACGGGCAGCAGCAGGAGCAGCCGGGCGTGCGGGTCGGTGACGCCGGGGCCCTCGCCGGGATGGTGGGCGAGGTGCAGGAGTTCGCGCCAGGAGAGGCCGGGGCCGGTGTAGTGGCCCTCGGTGCTCGTCACCCGGAGCGGGCGGTCCCATTCGGGGTGGTCGAGGTGGTAGTCGACGCCCTCGTCGTCGGTGAAGTTGCGGTGGACGATCACCAGCCGGTGGCCGTCGGCGAGCGGCAGTCGGATCACCGGCCAGGCGGCCGGGTCGTGCAGCACCTCGACGGCGGCGTCCACGTCCGCGCCGTCGACGCCGAACAGGGCCGGCTCGGGATCGAGCTCCTCGCCCTCGGCGAGCCAGAGCAGGTAGGCCGCCCAGAAGCCGGGGAGCAGGAGCAGGTCCTCGCCCGGGGTCAGGGGTTCGTCCTCGTAGTCGGGTGTCCGCAGCACGGGAGCATGGTGCCACGCCGACGATCTAAGCTCGACGGGTGACCAGCTCTCCTTTCACCGCGCCCAGCACGCCCGCCGTCGAGGACCCCCGGGACGCCAACCCGCAGTACGTGCTGCCGTTGGTCGTCCAGCTGGAGAAGACCGACCCGCCGGCCCGGACGGACGCGCTGGAGACCTCGGCGCGGGCGGTGCTGACCCTGCTGGCCGACGAGCGGGTGACCGGGGCCGAGGGGGAGTGGGCCGAGCGGGTGGCCGCCTGGGAGGACGCGCGGATCCGGAAGGTGGTGCGGCGGGCCCGCGGCGGCGAGTGGCGCAAGGCGAACGAGCTGCCGGGGATCACCGTGACGGGCCGTCAGGCCGAGGTCCGGGTCTACCCGCCGATCCCGCTGGACGGCTGGCCCAAGGAGCTGGCCAAGCTCCAGGTCTCCGGCACCGACCTGGACGATCCCGAGGAGCCGGGCCCGGCCCCGGACGGGGTGCCGGTGCTCTGGCTCAACCCGGAGCTGGAGATGAGCGCCGGCAAGACCATGGCGCAGACCGGCCACGCCGCCCAGCTCGCCTGGTGGCGGCTGGACGGCGCGCAGCGCAAGGAGTGGGCCGAGGCCGGCTTCCCGCTGGTGGTCCGCACGGCGTCGAAGGAGGACTGGCCCGCCCTGACGGACGGTCACCTCCCGGTGGTCCGCGACGCCGGCTTCACCGAGATCGCCCCCGGCTCCTGCACCGTGGTCGCCGACCATCCGGCCTTCCGGCCGTAGGGCCTCGTTCGAATTCGGTGGAACCACGCCGACCCGCCGGACATCCTTGCTTCCGCTGATGAGTCTTGTGGGACGACCGACGGGGGACGTGGATGTTCGAGGACGGCACTGTGATCATCGGGGTGCTCGGTCTGCTGTTCGCCGGAGTGGGGGTGACCTTCTGCCTCGTGCTGCTCAAGCGGGTGCGGGGAGCACGCAGGGCACTGGCCCGCGGTACCGAGGTGGAGGCCCGGTGCCTGGACACCTACGTGAGCCAGCCCGGTGGGAACGGAGGGGGCCGGGGCGTCCGGCACGTGATCCTCGGCTTCCGCACCCTGGAGGGTCGCGACGTCCGGTTCGAGGACCTCTCCGGCGTTCCGCGGGTGCTCGGTGACCGGGTCCGGGTCCGGTACCTCCCGGAGGATCCGCAGCAGGCGGCCGTCACGGACGCGAACCCGTACGGCGGGGCGGGCCGTACCGTGCTGTTCGTCGCCTTTCCCCTGGCGTTCGCCTGTGTGGGCCTGTGGTTCGCCGCGGTCGGCTTCGGCCTGGTCGACTTCCACTCCCACCCGGATCTGCCCTCCGTCCAGCCCTCCGTCTCGGCGTCGCCGTCCTGGCCGTGGCTCGGTTAGACGTCCTTGCGGGTCAGGGAGCGGTGGCCGAGCCAGAGCAGCAGGACGGTCCAGGCGGCCATCAGGAGCAGGCCGGTCCAGTGGCCGAAGGCGATGTGCGGGTCGGGCTGCTGCTTCCAGGCGTACTGGCCGGCCCGGTCGGGGAGGTACTGGGCGGCCACCCGGACGCCGGGGATGGCGGCCAGGGCGGTGGTGCCGAAGAAGACCAGCGGGGTGAGCAGGCCGAGGGCGGCGCTGAGGTTGCGGAAGCAGGCCGTGATGCCGAAGCAGATCAGCACCAGCATCGGGCAGTAGAGCACCCCGGCCACGGCGGTGCGGAGCATGCCGGGGGCGGAGAGGTCGAGTCCGGTGGTCGCGGCGACCGCGAGCATGGAGCCGCCGGTGGTCAGCAGGCCGACCAGCAGGCCGAGGCCCGCGCCGAGCAGGGCCTTGGCGGCGTAGAGGCGGCCGCGCCGGGGGACGGCGGTGAGCGAGGCGCGGATGGTGCCGGAGTTGAACTCCTGGCCGATCAGCAGGATGCCGAGGCAGGCCAGCGGCACCTGGCCGAAGTTGAAGCCGTAGAAGATGCCGACGCCCTTGTCCTCGGTGAGCGAGCCGTCGTCCGAGTAGTTGACGTTCACCAGGAGGGTGATCCCGACGCTGAGGACGACGGAGACGAGCGGGGCGGACCACTGGGAGACCAGGGTGGTGAGCTTGGTCCACTCGGAGCGCAGCACGAGGGTGGTGGTGCTCATGCCGCCACCGCCCGGTACTCGACGCTGTCCGCGGTCATCCGCATGAAGGCCTCCTCCAGCGAGTCCTGACGGCTCGCGATCTCGTAGAGCACGACGCCGTGCGCGGCGGCGTACCGGGCGAACTCCTCGCCGCTCACCCCGTCGACCTCCCAGCCGCCGTCCTCGGCCTGGGTCGCGGTGAGGGACACGGTGGCCATCAGGCGGTCGAGCTTCTCCGGGTCGACGGCACGCACCCGCAGCCGGGGGCGGCCGTGCTCGGCGATGAAGGCGTCCAGGGTGGAGTCGGCCAGCAGGCGGCCACGGCCGATGACCACCAGGTGATCGGCCGTCAGGGCCATCTCGGTCATCAGGTGCGAGGAGACCAGCACCGAGCGGCCCTCGGCGGCCAGGCCGCGCAGCAGTTCGCGGATCCACCGGATGCCCTCCGGGTCGAGGCCGTTGACCGGCTCGTCCAGCAGCAGGGCCGGCGGGTCGCCGAGCAGGGCCGCTGCCACGCCGAGCCGCTGGCGCATGCCGAGCGAGAAGCCGCGGACCCGGCGCCGGGCCACCTCGGCCAGGCCGACCTGCTCCAGCACCTCGGCCACCCGTCGGTCCGCCAGGCCGTTGCTGCGGGAGAGGCAGAGCAGGTGGCCCCGGGCGGTGCGGCCGCCGTGCACGGCGTTGGCGTCCAGCAGGGCGCCCACGGTGCGGAGCGGGTCGGTCAGTTCGGCGTAGGGGCGGCCGTCCACCAGGGCGCGGCCGGCGGTGGGGCGGTCGAGGCCGAGGAGCATCCGCACGGTGGTGGTCTTGCCGGCGCCGTTCGGGCCGAGGAAGCCGGTCACCGAGCCGGGGCGGACCTCGAAGGAGAGGTCGTCCACGGCGCGGGTCCGTCCGTAGGTCTTGCTCAGGCCTTGGACCTGGATCACGTTCGCCTCCTCGGGGAGTTGCCGACGTGGTCCATTCCAGCCGGGGCGGGGCACGGGCGGATCCCGCCGGGGAGGGGAAGGCCTCCCTCCCGGGAGGGAGCCGCCGACCGCAGGGGCCTGGCACGATGGGCAGATGCTCAAGACGATCTTCGCGCCGGTGTTCTCGCCGGTCACCTACGCCCGCTGGCTGCACCTGGTGATCGGCATGATCTTCGCCGGGATGGTGCTGTTCGTCTACCCGGGGATCGAGCCCGGGGTCGGGGTGGCCGAGATGATCGCCAAGTGGGCGGCGCTGGTCTCCGTGCTGCTGGTGCTGGTGGCGCTGATCCCGGCGGTCCGGCGGGCCGAGGGCGTTCAGGCCCGGCTGCTGCTGGTGCCGGAGCGCGAGGAGGAGATCGGCACCGCCTCCTCGGTGGGCTGGGTCGACCGTCGGCGGACGGCGGCCTGGCTGCTGGGCCGGACCGCGCTGGGCCTGCCGGTGGGCTACGTCTCGTTGTTCGGGGTGGCGGGCGCGGTCTCCACCGTCTCGTACGTGGCGGAGGGGCGGCACCCGAAGCCGTTCGGCCTGCAACTGCCGGATGCCGTGCCGCCGTTGGTCTACCTGCTGGTGGTCCCGGTGGTGCTGGCCGCGCTGATCTGGTTGGTCTCGCTGGCCGGTCGGGTGCAACTGGCCATGGCGGTGCGGCTGTTGGGCCCCTCTCCGGGGGAGCGGCTGGCCGAGGCGGAGCAGCGCGCCGAGCGGCTGCTGGAACGCAACCGGCTGGCACGGGAGTTGCACGACTCGATCGGGCACGCGCTGACCGTGACGGTGCTCCAGGCGGGCGCGGCGCGGGAGGTGGCCGATCCGGCCTTCGTGGCGAAGGCGCTGGAGGTGATCGAGGAGACCGGCCGCCGGGCGATGGACGACCTGGAGCGCACCCTGGTGCTGCTGCGGGACAGCGCGGACGGCTCGGCGGTGGAGCGGCCAGGGGTGGAGCAGCTGGAGGGGCTGTTCGAGACCGCCCGGGCGGCCGGCAGCCCGGTGGTGGCGGTGGTCGCGGTGGCGCCCGGAGAACTGCCGGGGGTGCTCTCCCGGGAGTCGTACCGGATCGTCCAGGAGGCCGTCACCAACGCGCTCAAGTATGCCCCCGGGCAGCCGATCACCCTCCGACTCGCCATCGAGGACGGGGACTTGCTCATCCGCAGCGCCAACGGGCGGTCGGCGGAGGGTGCTTCCCGCAGGGGCGGGGGGAAGGGGCTGCGCGGCGTCCGGGAGCGGGCGACCCTGCTGGGCGGGGAGGCGGCCGCCGGGTGGGAGGGGGTGGAGTGGGTGCTCTCGGTGCGGCTCCCGCTACGGTTGTCGGCATGATCGACATCCTGCTGGTGGACGACGAGGAGCTGGTGCGGGCCGGGCTGCGGGCCGTACTGGAGGCCCAGGGGGACCTCCGGGTGATCGGCGAGGCCGCGGACGGCGCGGAGGCGATGGTGCTGGCCCGCACGCTGCGGCCGCACGTGGTGCTGATGGACGTCCGGATGCCCGAGGTGGACGGGCTGAGCGCGACCCGGGCGATCCTGGCCTCGGGCGGGGCGGACGCCCCGAAGATCCTGGTGGTCACCACCTTCGAGAACGACGACTACGTCTACGAGGCGCTGCGGGCCGGCGCCGACGGCTTCCTGCTCAAGCGCTCGCGGCCGGCCGAGATCGCGCACGCGGTCCGGCTGGTGGCGGCGGGCGAGTCGCTGCTCTTCCCGGCCGCGATCCGCCGGCTGGCGGGGGAGCGGGCCAACCGTCCCGCCCGGGAGGCGCTGGACCGGGCCGGGCTGACGGAGCGTGAGGCGGAGGTGCTGCGGCTGGTGGCGCAGGGGCTCTCGAACGGGGAGATCGCCGAGCGGCTCTTCCTGGGCGTGCAGACCGTCAAGACGCACGTCAGCAGCGTGCTCGGGAAGCTCGGCGCGCGGGACCGGACGCAGGCGGTGATCGTGGCGTACGAGTCGGGGTTCGTGCCCAGGTAGGGGTGGGTGTGCGCGGCGGTCCGGGTATGGGCGTTTTGGGATGGTATGTCTGACTCCATGAAACGACGGGTCGCGGTGGCGGGTTGTACGGCGGTGGCACTGGGTGCGTTGGCGATGGTGCCCTCGATGGCGGTGGGGCCGCGGGCGGTGGATCCGAACGCGCTGGCCACCTCGGAGCTGGTGAAGCTGACCCAGCAGAAGGTGGACCCGATCGGGATGACCGCCTTCAGCGGCGTCTACGGCACGGCGGACAGCGTGGCCATCGGCGACACCGACAACGGGGACTTCAGCGACCCCGACGGGGTGCTCACCAAGCTGACCATCGCCACCCAGGTCAGCCGGACCGACGCGGCCGAGAGCAAGATCTACGGGCAGGCCCAGCTCACCGACCTGGTGATGACCCACAACAGCAGGCCGCTGCTGGCCATCCGGTCCACGGCCGAGAGCGGCGTGGCGTCGATCGACTCCTACGCGGAGTGCGTGCCGCCGCCGATCGGGCCCTACGCGTTGGCGTACAACCGCACGGACGGCTCCCAGATCACCGTGCTCGGGCAGCGGGTCGGGGTCGGGACCACGCAGCTGAGCGTCACCGGGACGGACTTCGGGGTGCCGACCGTCGGTCCCAGCACCCTGACGGTGGTGGTGACGCCGCATCAGGACCCGCCCACCCAGAGCCGCCAGTACGACGCGGAGGCCTGGCTGGACATCCAGGTCAGCGGGGTGCTGAACGACACCGGCGGGACCCAGGTGTACCAGGGGGACATCACCACGATGCGGCTGGGCGAGGTGCACGCGCACTGCAAGGACAACACCACCCCGACCCCCACGCCGACTCCCACACCCACGCCGACCCCCACCCCGACGCCGACCCCCACGCCGACTCCCACCCCCACGCCGACTCCCACCCCGACTCCCACGCCGAGTCCGACCGTGACACCGGCGCCGAGCCCGACGCGGAGCAGCGCCCCGCCGGTCCCGGTGCCGCCGGACGGTGGCGGGAGCCTGCCGGACACCGGAGCGGGCCTCGGGTGGCAGCGGCCGGTGCTGGGGGCGTCGGTGCTCGGGCTGGTGGGTGCCGGTCTGGTGGTGGCCGGACGGCGGCTGCGGCGGCGCTGATCAGGCCGGGTAGGCGTGGGTCTGGGCCGCCTTGACGGTGGCCCAGACCGGAGTGCCCGGGGCCAGGTCGAGTTCGGCGGCCGCCGCCGGGGTGAGGTCGGCGGCCAGGTCGAGCGGCCCGGTCAGGTCCGCCCGGACCTGGTCGCCGTGCAGGTCCAGGCCGGTGACCTCCAGCTGCCAGACGTTGCGGGCGCTGGAGTCCGGCCGGGAGCGGTGCAGTTCCACGGCGGAGGGCGGGAAGGCGACGAAGGCCGGGCCGGTGAGCTCGTCGCTGGTGACCAGGGACGGGCCGCCGCCGGGGAGGGTGACGGTGTGTCCGGAGGCCTCGCCCTGGTAGAGGTTGAGGCCGACCAGGCGGGCGATGTAGTCGGTCCGGGGCCGCCGGGCGATCTCGGCCGGCGGGCCGGACTGCACCTCGCGCCCCTCCTCCACCACCACGAGCCGGTCGGCCAGCACCATCGCGTCCAGCGGATCGTGGGTGACCAGCACGGCCACCGCCTCGAACTCGGCCAGGTGGCGCCGGAGCTGGGCCCGCACGTCCAGCCGGGTCCGGGCGTCCAGGGCGGCGAGCGGCTCGTCCAGGAGGAGCAGCCGGGGGTGGACGGCGAGCGCGCGGGCGAGCGCGACGCGCTGGGCCTGGCCGCCGGAGAGCCCGGCGGGGCGGGCCTGGGCGTGCTCGGCCAGGCCCATCCGCTCCAGCCAGGGGAGGGCGGCCTCGCGGGAGGCGCGGCGGTTCATGCCCTGGCAGCGGAGGCCGAAGGCGACGTTGTCGAGGGCGGAGAGGTGGGGGAAGAGCAGGTAGTCCTGGAAGACCACGCCGACGGGCCGGGACTCGGCGGGCGTGTGGACCCCCTCGGCCGGGACCTCCAGCGGGCCGCCGTCCAGTGACAGGTGACCACCCGTCAGCGGCAGCAGCCCCGCGAGCGCCCGCAGGGCGGTGGACTTCCCGGCGCCGTTGGGCCCGAGCAGCGCCACGACCTCGCCGGGCGCGGCGGCCAGTTCGAGGTCCAGCCGGAACCCGGCCCGCCCCGCCTGCGGCGCCCGCTCGACGATCAGATGGGCATCAAGCGTCACGGGGAGACCTCTTCGGAATCGGCTACGCCGCCGGGGGCGCGAGGAACTGCGCGAAGCGGAAGGCGGCCCGGTGTGGGATCGGGGCAGGCGAGCCAGTTGCAGGTTCTGCCGTTCCCCTGCGCGCAGTTCCTCGCGCCCCCAGGGTGACCACGTTCGCCCGTGCGCCCGCCGGTCCTGCTCACGACATCCACCGGCCGCGCAGTCCGGCGAGCACCGCGATCGAGACGGCGAGCAGCACCAGGCTCAGCGCGATGGCCGCCGCGGGTTCGGACTCCATGGCCAGGTAGACGGCGAGCGGCATGGTCTGGGTCTTGCCCGGGAAGTTGCCCGCGAAGGTGATGGTGGCGCCGAACTCGCCGAGCGCGCGGGCCCAGGCGAGGACGGCGCCGGCCGCCACGCCGGGGGCGATCAGCGGGAGGGTGACGCGCCGGAAGGCGGTGAGCCGGGAGGCGCCCAGGGTGGCGGCGGCCTCCTCGTAGCGCGGGTCGGCGGCCCGCAGCGCGCCCTCCACGCTGATCACCAGGAAGGGCATCGCCACGAAGGCCTCGGCGAGCACCACCCCGGAGGTGTGGAACGGCAGGGTGACGCCGAACCAGGCGTCCAGGTACCGCCCGACGATGCCGTTGCGGCCGAGCACCAGGAGCAGCGCCACGCCGCCGACCACCGGCGGAAGCACCAGCGGCAGGGTGACCAGCGCCCGCACCAGCCCCCGTCCGGGGAACTCCGTCCGGGCGAGCAGCCAGGCGAGCGGGACCCCGAAGAGCAGGGAGAGCCCCGTCGCCGCCGTCGCGCAGAGCAGCGAGAGCCGCAGCGCCTCCCAGACCTCGGGGCTGGTGAGCTGCTCGGGCATGTCGCTCCACGGAGCGCGGATCAACAGCCCGAGCAGCGGCAGCACCAGGAAGGTGAGGCCGATCAGTGCGGGAAGCAGCAGTGCGTACGGGATCCGCGAGCGTCGCGCGGGGCGCGCCCGGCGGCCGGTGCGGGGCTGAGCAGGTGTCACGGCGCCTGGAAACCGGCCTCGGTGAGCACCCGGCGGGCGTCGGCGGACTGGACGTAGGCGGTGAAGGCGGCGGCGCCGTCGGGGTTGGGGGCCTTGGCGAGCGCGGCGATCGGGTAGTCGTTGACGGCCTGGGCGGCCTCGGGGAAGTCCACACCGTCGATCTTGGCAGCATCGGCCTTGACATCGGTCTTGTACACGAGGGAGGCGTCCACCTCGCCGAGCTCGACCTTGGTGAGCGCGCCCTTGACGTCCTGCTCCAGGGTGACGGGGGTCAGGTTGACCCCGCCGGCCTTGAGGGCGTCCAGGGCGGCGGCGCCGCACGGCACCTCCTTGGCGCAGAGCGCCACCTTGAGACCGCCGCCGGCCAGGTCCTTGAGGCCGGCGATGTGCTTCGGGTTCCCCTTGGGGACGGCGATGGCCAGCGTGTTGCGGACGAAGACCTTGGAGTCGGCGGCGGCCTTGGCGTCGGTGACGGTCTTCATGGTCTTGGTGGAGGCGGCGGCGAAGACGTCGGCCGGGGCGCCCGAGGTGATCGAGGTGGCCAGGGCGGAGGAGCCGCCGAAGTTGAAGGTCACCTTGACGCCGGGGTACGCGGTCTCGAAGCGCTTGCCGAGCTCGGTGAAGCTCTCCTTGAGCGAGGCGGCGGCGAAGACGGTGACGGTGCCGGAGAGCTTGGGGCCGGTGGCCGAGGCCGAGGGCGAGGAGCTCGTGGAACCGGAGCTGCTGCACGCGGTGAGCCCGGCGGCCAGGGCGAAGGCGGTGGCGGCCAGGGCGGCGCGGCGGACGGTGACGGTCATGTGAACGAGTCTCCTCATGATGTGGTGAGGCGATCATAGTGCCGCAGCTGCGGCTGAAATATCCCCTGTTTCATTGCACGGGCCAGGCCCGAGGGGGCGTGTGGGGAGCATGTGCGAAGTGACAGGCGACCCTCCGTGGCCGAACGCGTGCCCTATCTGGGCTGATACTCCGTCAGCTAGCGTGGGGAACGAATGCCTGTTCCATCGAGGGGGGATCCTTTGCCGACCACACAGGTTCCGGGGCCGGCCGGCCTACCGCTGCTCGGTTCGATGTTCGACCTCAAGCGCGACCCGCTGGGCACGTACCTGGCCGCGCACCGCGCGTACGGGGACGTGGTCCGGCTCACCGCCGGCCCGCCCGGGCTGCGGGTCGAGTTCTACGGGGTCTACTCCCCGGAGGGCGCCCAGCAGGTGCTGGCCGGCCAGGCGGCCAACTTCCGCAAGGAGAACAGCTTCTACGAGGAGATCCGGGCCAGCTTCGGGAACGGGCTGCTCACCTCCCAGGACACCGACTACCAGCGCCAGCGGCGGCTGATCCAGCCGCTCTTCACCCGCCGCCGGGTGGACGGCTACGCGGACGCCATCGGCATCGAGGCCGAGGCCCTGGTGGACCGCTGGGGCGGGCTGCCCGGCCCGGTGGACGCGGTGGACGAGATGTCGCGCTTCGCCCTGCGCGCCGTCTCCCGGATCCTGTTCGGCGCCGACGTGGAGACCGCGCTGGACTCGGTGCGGACCAACTTCCCCGTCCTGGCCCACTTCGTCACCGCGCGCGGATTCCAGCCGGTGCGCATCCCGCGCACCTGGCCGACGCCGACCAACCGGGAGGCGATGGCCGCCGAGCGGGCGCTGTACGAGGTCTGCGACGCGATCATCGCGGCCCGCGGCGGCGCGGCGGCCGGCTCGGACGACCTGCTCGGCCTGCTGGCCGCGGCCCGCGGCGAGGACGGCGAGCGGCTGGACGCCACCGAGCTGCGCGAGCAGGTGCTGGTCTTCCTGCTGGCCGGGCACGAGACCACCGCCACCTCGCTCACCTTCACCCTGCACCTGCTGGGCCACCACCCCGAGGTGCAGGCCCGGGTGCACGAGGAGCTGGACGGCCTGCTGGCCGGCGGCCGCCGCCCGACCGCCGCCGACTACAACGAACTCCCGTACCTGACCATGGTGTTGAAGGAGGCGATGCGGCTCTACCCGGCGGCTCCGGTGGTCGGCCGCCAGTCGGTGGCGGAGACCGTGATCGACGGCACGGTGATCCCGGCCGGGTCCAACGTGATGGTCGCCCCCTACGTCACCCACCGGCACCCGGAGCACTGGGAGGACCCGGAGCGCTTCGACCCGGAGCGCTTCACGCCCGAGGCGGAGGCCGCCCGGCACCGCTACGCCTGGTTCCCGTTCGGCGGTGGACCGCGGGCCTGCATCGGCCAGCACTTCTCGATGCTGGAGTCGGTGCTCGGTCTGGCGTCGCTGCTGCGCACCTTCGAGGTCGAGGCGCTGGACGACGAGGTGCCGCTGACCCACGGGATCACCCTGGAAGCGGCCGGCCCGGTCCGGCTGCGGCTGAAGCGCCGCTGAGGCACGGACCCCGGCTGAGCGGGAGGGCGTGCGCCCGGCGCACAGGGCGCACGCCAGTTCAGCACACGCGAGCCCCCCGGTGGGCTGCTTTTCACATCTTCTGGTGGCCCCCTTCCACCGCTGCGTAGCGTCCCGCACCTGACGCCGCATCGGACGGGGGCTCGATGGCACACCTGGATCACTTCGGCTTCGGCTGGCCGACTCCGGTCATCGCCTACGCGATGGCCTGCATCGGAGCCGCTCTCGGCCTGCGCTGCACCCTGCGCGCCCTGGAGGCTCCACCCGCCGCCCGCGCCTCGCGGCGCAACTGGCTGGTCACCGCCGCCGCCGCGATCGGCTCCGGCATCTGGACCATGCACTTCGTGGCCATGTTCGGCTTCGCCGTGGACGGCACCGAGCTGCGGTACAACGTGCCGCTCACCGTGCTCAGCCTGCTGGTCGCCGTCCTGGTGGTCGGGATCGGGGTCTTCGTGGTCGGCTACGGCCGGCACCGGGGGCGCGCGCTGCTGCTCGGCGGGCTGATCACCGGCCTCGGCGTGGCCGCCATGCACTACCTTGGGATGGCTGCGGTGCGGATGCACGGCCACCTGCGGTACGAGGCCGGCACGGTGGTGCTCTCGGTGCTGATCGCGGTCGGCGCGGCCAGTGCGGCGCTCTGGGCCGCCGTCACCATCCGCAACGTCTACGCGGCGGCCGCCGCCGCCCTGGTGATGGGCGTGGCGGTGAGCCTGATGCACTACACCGGGATGGCCGCCGTCCAGGTGGAACTGGAGCCCTCGCGGGTCGAGTTGGGCGGCGCCACGCCGATGCAGTTCATCTTCCCGCTGGCGGTCGGGCTCGGCTCGTTCCTGTTCCTGACCTCGGCCTTCGTGGCGCTCTCGCCGACCGCGCAGGAGCGTGCCGCGTACCGGGAAGCCGGCCAACTGGCCATCGAGGAAGTCTAGTTCCGCTACCGAGAGGGTCCTTTTCGATGGGAAGCCACGCCGGACCGGCCGACCGCCCCGGATGGCGGCGGCTGAAGCCGCGGACGGTACGCGCCAGGATCGTCGCCCTGCTGATGGTCCCGGTGGTGTCGGTGATGGCCCTGTGGTCCTTCGCCACCGTCACCACCGCGCAGCAGGTCGCCGACCTGCTTCGGGTCCAGCAGGTGCAGGCCGAACTGCTCACGCCGGTGGCCGCGACCGTCGGCGGCCTCCAGGCCGAACGGGCCGCGGCCGGGCAGCAGTTGGCCGCACCGGGCGCCGTCCGCGAGGCCACCCTGCGGGAGGCCGCCGACTCCACCGACCGGGCGGCCGCCCCGCTCGGGATCGGCGGCTCCTACAACCGGGCCGACGCCCGGGGCTACGGTGCCGAGGCGGCCGGCCGGCTGGACGAGCTGGGCCGCGCGCTCACCGCGGTGGCCGAGCTGCGCCGCCGGGTGCTCTCCCGCGAGGTCCGCTGGGACGAGACCTACGCCGGCTACACCGCCGCGATCGACCGGGCGCTGGAGGTCGGCGGAGCCGTCAGCGGGCTCCAGGACCACCGGGCCGGCTCGGCCGCCCGGGTGTTGCTGGAGTTCGCCCGCTCGCGCGAACTCCTGGCCCGGGAGGACGCGTTGCTCCGCACCGGTCAGCGGGCCGGGGCGCTCACCGAGGAGCAGCGGGCCGAGTTCGCGGCCGCCGTGTACGCCCGTCGGCTGTTCCAGCAGACCGCCGCGCGCGACCTGCGCCCGGCCGACCGGGCCGCGCTGGCGACCGTCACGGGAGGCCCGGACCACCGCGAACTGCTGCGCCAGGAGGACGCGGTGCGCGCCGCGCCGGACGGCCGCTCGGCCGCCGAGGCGGTCAGCGCCGAGCAGTGGATGGTGGCGGCCGGGAACGTGGCCCGCACCCTGCGCACCGTGGAGACCGAGGCCGGGGCCACCGCCGCCGCGCAGGCCCGCCCGTACGCGCTCGGGCTGTTCTCCGCCTCCGGCGCGGCGGTGCTGCTCGGCCTGGTCGCGGTGGTCGCCTCGCTGCTGATCTCGGTGCAGATCGGACGGGGCCTGGTCACCGAGCTGATCGCCCTGCGGAACTCGGCGCTGGAGCTGGCCGGGCGCAAGCTCCCTGCCACCATGCGCAGACTGAGGGCCGGTGAGGAGATCGACGTGGAGCGCGAGGCGCCGCAGCGCCCGCACGGGGCGGACGAGATCGGGCAGGTGCACGGCGCGCTCGGCTCGGTCCAGCGGGCCGCCGTCACCGCGGCGGTGGAGCGGGCGGAGGTGCTCTCCGGGGTCTCCGGGGTCTTCGTCAACCTGGCCCGGCGCAGCCAGGTGCTGGTGCACCGTCAACTCGCCCTGCTGGACGCGATGGAGCGCCGCACCGAGGACCCTGCGGAGCTGGCCGACCTGTTCCGGCTCGACCACCTGACCACCCGGATGCGCCGCCACGCGGAGGGTCTGATCATCCTCTCCGGGGCGGCCCCGGGCCGGGGCTGGCGCAATCCGGTGCCGCTGATGGACGTGGTGCGGGCCGCCGTCTCGGAGGTGGAGGAGTACCCCCGGGTGGAGGTGCACCGGCTGCCTAAGGTCGCGGTGGCCGGCCAGGCGGTGGCGGACCTGGTGCACCTGCTGGCCGAACTGGTCGAGAACGCCACCGGGTTCTCGCCCCCGCACACCAAGGTGCACGTGCGGGGAGAGCAGGTCGGCAACGGCTACGCGCTGGAGATCGAGGACCGCGGGCTGGGCATGGGCACCGAGGCGCTGGCCGAGGCCAACCGGCGGATCGAGGCCGCCGAGCAGGTCGACCTCTTCGACAGCGACCGGCTGGGCCTGTTCGTGGTCAGCAAGCTGGCCCGGCGCCAGGACGTCCGGGTCTCACTGCGCCCCTCGGCGTACGGAGGGACCACGGCGGTGGTGCTGCTGCCCAACGCACTGCTGGAGGAGGAGGGTTGGCGGGCAACGGGGCGCGGACCCTCGTCGGAGCAGCTGGAGCACACGGAGCTGCCGGAGGCGCTGGAGCTCCCCGGTCTGGCCGTCGTGCCGCCCGCCGCCGTGTCGGCCGCTGCCGGGCCGCCCGCCGCGGTGCCGCCGGCTCAGGTGCCCCCGCCCACCGCGCCGCTGGCGGTCGTGCCCCCGCTCGGGGTGCCGCCGCTGGGGCGGCCCGTGGTGACCGACCCCGACGAACTCCCGCGCCGGGTGCGGCAGGCCAGCCTGGTGCCGCAGCTGCGGCAGGCACCGGAGCAGCCCCCGGCGGCGGCCCGGCCGCCCCGCCCGGCGGGGCGCAATCCGGAGGAGGCCAGGGCCGCGATGTCCGCCTACCAGCGGGGCTGGGCCCGCGGGAAGGCCCAACGCACCGTCAGCCCGTCGTCCCCACCGGCCCCACCGGCTCCGCAGCACCCGTACACCCAGTCCGGACCGACCGAGGGAGAGCTCCGATGAACGGCACCACGCACCGCAGAGGCGAGCTCGACTGGCTGCTGGACGAGCTGGTCTCCCGTGTCCCGCAGGTCCGCTTCGCCGTGATGCTCTCCGCCGACGGCCTGGCGATCGGCAGCTCGGCCGGGATCGACCGGGAGGACGGTGACCACCTGGCCGCCGTCGCCTCCGGCTTCCACAGCCTGGCCAAGGGCGCCGGGCGGCACTTCGAGGCAGGTGAAGTCCGGCAGACCATGGTCGAGTTGGAGCACGGATTCCTCTTCGTGGCGGCCGCGGGGGAGGGCACCTGCCTGGCCGTCTTCGCCCGGGCCGACGCCGACCTCGGCCTGATCGCCTACGAGATGGCCCGGCTGGTCCGTCAGGTCGGCGAGCACCTGTACACACCACCGCGCTCGACGGTCGGCGGGTGAGCACGGTGCTCTACCCGCAGCGCCGCCACCTGGACGGCACCGCCTTCGGCTACCCGTCCGAGCCCGAGCGGCACACCCGCTGGTACGACGGCGAGGCCGGGCCGATGGTCCGCTCGTACGCGCTCGTCCAGGGCCGCACCGTGCCCACCGGGCGGGAGTTCGACCTGATCGCCCTGGTGGTCAGCGACCTGCCCGAGGGCTCCGACCCGCCGGTGGGGCCCGAGCACGGCGCGATCCTCGGCCTGTGCCGCGACGACGCCCTCTCGGTGGCCGAGATCGCCGCCGAGACCGACCTCCCGCTCGGGGTGGTCCGGGTCCTGCTCGGCGACCTGCTGACCGCCGGCTACATCCGGGTCCGCCGCCCCGTCCCGCCCGCCCTGCTCCCCGACGAGCACATCCTCCGTGAGGTCATCCATGGACTCCGCGCGCTCTGACCGCTCCTCCGCCCCTTCGGCCGACGCCGACGCCGAGGCCGACCTGGCCCTGAAGATCCTGGTGGCCGGGGGCTTCGGCGTCGGCAAGACCACCCTGGTCGGCTCGGTCAGCGAGATCCGCCCGCTGCGCACCGAGGAGCAGCTCACCCTGGCGGGGGCCGGGGTGGACGACACCGGCGGGGTGGAGCGGAAGACCACCACCACGGTGGCGATGGACTTCGGCCGGATCACCATCCGGGAGGGCCTGTCGGTCTACCTGTTCGGCACACCCGGGCAGGACCGCTTCTGGTTCCTCTGGGACGAGCTGGCCCAGGGCGCCCTGGGAGCCGTGGTGCTGGCGGACACCCGGCGGCTGACGGACTGCTTCCCGGCGGTGGACTTCTTCGAGCACCGGGGCATCCCCTTCGTGGTCGCGGTCAACCGCTTCGCCGGCACCCGCGAGTTCGGCCCCGAGGAGGTCGCCCGGGCGCTGGACCTGGACGGCTCCACCCCCGTGGTGATCTGCGACGCCCGTCGCCGGGAGTCCGGCAAGGAGGTCCTGGTCAACCTGGTGGAGCACGCGGGCCGGGTGCACGCCGCCCGTCTGCTGGAACAGGTCGGCGGCTGAGCGCGCGGCGCGATCGGCGCAGCGTCCACCGCCCGGACCGGCCGCGCCTCCCTTGACGGGCCGTCACGATCCGTACGCTGAAAATGTGATCACCTACGAGTGCCGCTCGCTGCGGACGCTGGCCGACGAGGAGCGCTGGCCCGACCTCCTCGGGCTCTACCGGGAGTCCCGCGCGGTCGGCGCCGAGCTGCGCGGCGAGGCCCAGGGGGCGGCCGAGACCGCCCCGCTCGGGCACCTGATCGCGTACGGGGCGCCGCCCGAGGTGGCGGCGCGGCTGTTCGACCCGGACGGCGGCCCGGGCAGCACCGCGACCACCGCCGACCACGACAGCGGCCCGCTCTGGGAGGTGCTGGCGACCCGTCACACCTGGCGCCGGCTGGCCCCGTTGCTCGGCCCGGAGCCGGTGCGGCGGCTGGTGCGGCACACCCGGGTGCTGCTCGGCGAGCAGCTCGGCCACGGTGCCGAGCCCGATCCCGAAGGCGTGCCGCTGGCCGCGGAGCCCTGGGAGCTGGCGGCCGGTCAGCCCGATGCCCTGGTGCGGGAGTACCTGCCGGCCGGCGGTGCGCGGCGGGCGCTGCTCACCCTGCCGGCCGGCCTGGAGGGCCTCGGCCCGGTCGAGCTGCCCGAGCGCGGGGAGCAGGTGCTCGGCCTGGCCGCGACCAGGCTGCTGGCAGCCGCCGTACCGTGGGCCACGGCCCGCTGCGTCCGGGGGGTCGCGCCGGCCGCCGCCGCACAGCTGACCCCGGAGCGCCGGGTCACCGGGGGGCATCTGCCGTTCGGCGCGGTCTACCCGGCGCTGGTGCAGGCCGCCTCCGACCGCCCGTGGCAGGGCTGCGCCGAGGGCCGCCTCGCGGTCTGGCGGATCCTGGCCGCGATGACCGGCGAGGAGGCGGGGTGCGCCCTGTCGGTGGCCGAGGTGAACGCCCTGGTCTCCCGGCTGCGCTGCTTCACCTGGTACGAGCCGGACGACGAGCTGCGCTTCCTGCACCTGGCCATGGAGGACCCGGCCACCGGCCTGTCCTGGGTGCTCAGCGGCGCCCGCCACGACCTCTGAGCGGGCCGGTGAACCCGGGGGCCGGGCCGGGGACGGCGCAGGCCCCGCCCGGTCGTGGTGTTCCCGGGCGGGGCCTGCGAGTCATGAGGGGGCGTCAGCCGGTCTTCTCCAGGACGGGTGCGGTGGCCTGCTCCGGGACGGTGCCGTGGCCGCCGTCGACCAGGGTGCTCTCGTCGAAGGGCAGCCGGCCGGCCAGCACCTCGGCCATCCGCTCCCGGTCGAGCTCCTTGGTCCAGTGGCCGATCAGCACGGTGGCCACCGCGTTGCCCGCGAAGTTGGTGAGGGCGCGGGCCTCGGACATGAAGCGGTCGATGCCCACGATCAGGCCGACGCCGTCGACCAGTTCGGGCCGGTGGGACTGCAGGCCGCCGGCCAGGGTGGCCAGGCCCGCGCCGGTGACCCCGGCCGCGCCCTTGCTGGCGATCACCATGAAGACCAGCAGGCCGAGCTGCTGACCGAGGGACATCGGCTTGTCCAGCGCCTCGGAGATGAAGATCGAGGCCATGGTGAGGTAGATCGCGGTGCCGTCGAGGTTGAAGGAGTAGCCCGTCGGCACGGTGATGCCGACCACCGGGCGGCTCACCCCGAGGTGCTCCATCTTGGCGATCAGCCGGGGCAGGGCGCTCTCCGAGGAGGAGGTCGACAGGATCAGCAGGAACTCCCGGCCGAGGTAGCGCAGCAGGCCGAAGACGTTCACCCCGGCGGCGAGCCGCAGCAGCCCGCCGAGCACCACCACCACGAACAGCAGACAGGTCAGGTAGAAGCCGATCATGATGACGGCGAGGCTCTTCAGGGCCGCCGTCCCGGTCGCCCCGACCACGGCGGCGATGGCGCCGAAGGCACCGACCGGCGCCAGCCACATGATCATCGACATCACCCGGAACACCAGCCGCTGCACGTGCTCGATCCCGCGCAGCACCGGGGCGCCGGCGGAGCCCATCGCCTGGAGCGCGAAGCCGGCCAGCAGCGCGACCAGCAGGGTCTGCAGCACCTTGCCCTCGGTGAGGGCCGAGAGGAGCGTGGTGGGGATGATCCCGAGCAGGAAGTCGGTGGTGGACTGCGCGTGCCCGGCGGTGGCCTGGGCGTGGCCGGCCTTGGCCAGCGCCTGGGTCAGGTGCAGGCCGGAGCCGGGCTCCAGCAGGTTGCCGACCAGCAGGCCGATGGCCAGCGCGACGGTGGACATCACCAGGAAGTAGCCGAGCGCGAGGCCGCCGACCCGGCCGACCTTGGCCGCCTTGGTCACCGAGCCGATGCCGAGCACGATGGTGCAGAAGATCACCGGGCTGATCATCATCTTGATCAGGTTCACGAACCCGGTGCCGACCGGCTTGAGCTCCACCGCGAAGTCCGGCGCGGCCAGACCGACCACGACACCGGCCAGCACGGCGACGATCACCGCGAGGTAGAGGTAGTGCGTCCGGTCTCTGCGGCCCGGGGCTGCTGTCCTGGTCATGGGGGAGGCTCCTTCGCCTGGGTACGACGTCGACCCGTGGGTGGAGGGGTCGGAGAAGACCATCCCGTGCGGACGTGAGCCAGGTCACGTTTGCGTTCATAGAGTTCACGCGCCCGCAGGATCCGGCTCCGCTCCCCGGCAGTGCACACTGGCCTGCATGGACGCGCGCCCCCCGGACCTCCCCAAGCGCCGCCGGGCCCGCAGCCTGGCCGGGCAGCTCTTCGTGGTGCAGGTGGTCATCGTGGCCGCCGTGGTGGCCGGGGGAGCGGTGCTCGCCTACCTGTTCACCGCCGGGCGGGCCGAGGACGCCGCGCTGCGCCAGGTCACCGCCGTCGCCCGCTCGGTCGCCGACGCGCCCGACGTGCGGGCCGCCGCGCTGACCCCCGACCCCTCCGCCACGCTCCAGCCGTACGCCGAGCAGGTCCGCCGCGACACCGGGGTCGACTTCGTCACCGTGATGGCCCCCGACGGCATCCGCTGGACCCACCGCGACCCGGCCCAGATCGGCAAGCGCTTCCTCGGCCACACCGAACAGGCCCTGGCCGGCCAGGTGTTCCGGGAGACCTACACCGGCACCCTCGGCCCCTCCGTCCGCGTGGTGGTCCCGGTGCAGGACGGCACCCGGGTGGTCGGCCTGGTCAGCGCGGGCATCACCGTCCAGTCCATCAGCGCCCAACTGCGCGGCCCGCTGCTGGCCCTGGGGGCCGTCGCGGCCGCCGCCGTCCTGCTCGGCGGCCTCGCCACCTACCTGGCCAACGCCCGGCTGCGCCGCCACACCCACGGCATGGGTGCCGCCGAACTCAGCCACCTCTACGACTACCACCAGGCGACGCTGCACTCCGTCCGGGAGGGCCTGGTGCTGCTCGACCGGCACGGCCGGGTGGTGCTCTGCAACGACGCCGCCCGCGAACTCCTCGGCCTCACCGGCCCGTTGGACGGGGCCGAGGTCCGCTCGCTCGGGCTGCCGCCCTCCCTGGTGCGGGCGCTCACCGGGGACGACCCCGCCCGCGACGAGGTGCACCTCACCGAGGAGCGGGTCGTGGTGGTCAACACCTCCGCCGTCGGCCCGGGCCTCGGTACCGTGGTCACCTTCCGGGACCACACCGAACTCCAGTCGCTGTCGGGAGAGTTGGACTCCGTCCGGGGCTTCGCGGAGGCACTCGGCGCGCAGGCCCACGAGGCCGCCAACCGTCTGCACGCGGTGGTCTCCCTGATCGAACTCGGCCGCCACCGCGAGGCGGTGGAGTTCGCCACCGCCGAACTCGAACTCGCCCAGCAGCTCACCGACCGGGTGGTGGCCGCCGTCGGCGAACCCGTGCTCGCCGCGCTGCTGCTCGGCAAGACCGCGCAGGCCTTCGAGCGCGGCGTCGACCTCACCCTCACCGAGGACAGCCGGATCGACGACGGCGTCCTGCCGCCCGGCCTCACCCCGCGCGACCTGGTCACCGTGCTGGGCAACCTGGTCGACAACGCGGTCGACGCCGCCATCGAGAACGCCGCCGCCCGTGCCCCCGAAGTCACCGTCACCGCCCGGGTCGACGGCCCCGAACTCCTCCTCCGGGTCGCCGACTCCGGCCCCGGCATCGACCCCGCGGCCGCCGGCGAGGTCTTCGACCGCGGCTGGACCACCAAGGCCTCCTCCGGCGGGCGCGGCCTCGGGCTGGCCCTGGTCCGTCAGACCGCCCGCCGCAACGGCGGCACCGTCACCGTCGGCGGCTCCGCCTCCGACGGCGCCGTCCTGACCGTCCGCCTGCCCCTCCAGCGGGAGGCCACGGCATGACCACCATCTCCGTCCTGGTCGTCGAGGACGACCCGGTCGCCGCCGACGCCCACACCCTCTACGTCTCCCGCACCCCCGGCTTCCGCGCCGCCGGGACGGCCCACAGCTGCGCCGCCGCCCGCCGCCTGCTCGACCGGGCCCGCGCCGAGGGCACGCCCGTCGACCTGATCCTGCTGGACCTCCACCTCCCCGACGGCCACGGCCTCCAGTTCTGCCGCACCCTCCGGGCCGCCGGCCACACCGCCGACGTCATCGCCGTCACCTCGGCCCGCGACCTCGCCATGGTCCGCTCGGCCGTCTCCGCCGGCGTCGTCCAGTACCTGCTCAAGCCCTTCACCAGCGCCGCCCTGACGGACCGTCTGGAACGCTACGCCCGCTACCACGCCACCCTGGCCCGCACCGGCGAGGCCACCGGCCAGGACGAGGTCGACCAGGCCCTCGCCGCCCTCCGCACCCCCGACCGCACCGCCCTCCCCAAGGGCCTCAGCGCCCCCACCCTCGACACCCTCGCCGCCGTCCTGCGCACCGCCCCCGAAGGCCTCACCGCCACCGCCGCCGCCACCGCCACCGGCGTCTCCCGCATCACCGCCCGCCGCTACCTCGAACACCTCGTCACCACCGGCCTGGCCGCCCGCGAACCCCGCTACGGCACCGTCGGCCGCCCCGAACTCCACTACCGCTGGCGCAGCGGCGCGCGACCGTAGCTCCGCAGGTCACACCTGGACGAGCAGGACGCGTCCGTCGCACAGCTTCGACATGTCGTCGACGTGGCTGGTGAGCATCGTGACCGGGCCCGAACACGCCATGGCGGTGGCGGCGATCACCGAATCGATGGCGTACTTGTGGCCGTGCAGGCCTGAATCGCGAAGCAGGGACATGGCCCGCATCGTCAGTTCCAGCGTCACGTCCTCGATCTGGATGCGGGAGAGCAGGTACGCCCAGCGGGCCTTCGACTGTTTCGGGTTGACCGCCTCCAGCAGGGTGAGCGTGCTGGTGACGACCCGGATGTCGCGTGCGACGGCGGACTTCAGGTAGCCGGCCACCCGCAGATCGTCGGCCGCAGCCAGCGCCAGCCCCTGGCTGTCCAGGACGAGGGACCCGGCGCTCAGCCGGCCAGGGGCTCCTCCGTCCGACCTGCGAGCCACTTGGCGTACCTCCGCTCGGCCTCGTCGAAGCTCCGCGTGGCCTCCTGGACCGTCGTGTCCGGGACGGTGCCGTGGCGCTGCTCGTGATCGTCCACGAGCTCCGCGAGGCGGTCGCGCTCTATCTGCCGTTCGACGGCGGCCGTGACGTACGCGCTGAAGGCGCCTTTGCCGGCGCGGTTGCGGACGTCCTCCGCGACCTCTTCCGGCATCGAGACGCTGTACTTCTTGAACGGCGACTCAGACATGCCGCAAGGTTACCACCGCTGATGCCACTCACTCTGCGTGCTTGGTGGCGATCACCAGGTAGCGGTCGTCGGTGTCGGTGTAGGTGTCCATGTGCCAGCCGTTGGCGGTGAGGAGGGGGCGGAGGTTGGGTTCGGCGCGGAGGTCGTCGGGGGTGAGGGCGCGTTGGTGGCGGGCGGCGAGGACGGCGCGGCCGATGGCGTGGAAGAGGACCAGGCGGCCGCCGGGGCGGGTGACGCGGGCGAGTTCGCGCAGGCCGGCCGCGGGGTCGGGGAGGTGGTTGACCAGGCCGGCGGCGAAGACCACGTCGGCGGTGGCGTCGGGGAGGGGAAGCCGCTCGCAGTCGGCGAGGACCACCCGGGCCTCGGCGGCGTGGGCGGCGGCGCGACGGAGCATCTCGGGGGTCACGTCCACGCCGAGCACGGTGCCGGTCTTGCCGGCGGCGGCCTTCAGGAGGGGGAGGGCGCGGCCGGTGCCGCATCCGGCGTCGAGGATGAACGCACCGTCCAGTGGCCCGAGTTCGGCGATGGCGGCGGCGTAGCGCGGACTGTCGTCGGGGTACTTGGAGTCCCAGGTGTCCGCCCGCGCGGCGAAGAACTCTCGGATGCCGGAGATGCTCGCTTCGTGTGCCATGACCAGCAGCTTAGGTGCCGGCGCGGCGATCGGGCCGGGAGGCCGCCGACCCGGCCCGTACCTCGCCACCTTCCCGCTCAGGCGCGGACCGCCACCGCGAGGAAGTGGTCGTCCGCGTCGCGGTGGCTGACGAGGTGCCAGCCGGTGGCGGCCAGGAGCGGGCGGAGGAGGGGCGCGGACTGCGGGTCGGTGGCGGGGTCGCGGCCGTGCCGGGCGGCGAGGGCGGTGCGGGAGAGCGGGAGGTAGAGGGCGAGGCGGCCGCCGGGGCGGGTGACGCGGGCGAACTCACGCAGGCCGGTGGCGGGTTCGGGCAGGTTGGGGAGCAGGCCGGCGGCGAAGACCAGGTCGGCGGTGGCGGCGGGGAGCGGAAGGCGCGTGCAGTCGGCCACCGCCAGGGCGTCCACGCCGTCGTGCGCGGCCGCCTCCGCGAGCATCTCGGGCGTCAGGTCCACCCCGACCACCCGCCCGGCGGGACCGACGGCGGCGCGGAGCAGGGGCAGGGCGCGGCCGGTGCCGCATCCGGCGTCGAGGATGAACGCGCCGTCCAGCGGGCCGAGTTCGGCGATGGCGGCGGCGTACCGTGGCGGGTCGTCGGCGAACTTGGCGTCCCAGCCCGCCGCCCGCTCGGCGAAGAAGGCACGGACCTCGGAGCTGGTGCGCATGACCGGAGCCTAGTCCCGGCGCGGGCGGAAAATGGTTCGCGGCCCGCCGGGCCCGGTGGGAGGGTGAAGGGTATGACCACGACAGGAACGCCCCCCGCCGGGCTGACGGTGCGTCCGGCGACGCTCGGCGACGCCGAGGCGGTCTGCGCGCTGCTCAACGAGATCGACCTGCTGGAGATCGGCCGGGCCGAGACCGAGCTGAACGAGGTCGAGGCCGACCTCAAGCACCCCGAGGTGGACCTGGAGAAGGACTCCTGGCTGCTCTTCCAGGGCGAGCGGCTGATCGGCTACGGGCTGCTCTGGGACGACTCGGGCGCCGAGCGGATCGACATGGACCAGTACGTCCTGCCGGACCAACTCCCGGGGACGCTCCACCTGTTCGAGCTGATGGAGGCCCGCGCTGTCGAGCGCGCGGCCGGCAACGGCGCCGAGCGGGCCGTGATCCACATGCACCTCAACACCGCCCCCACCGTCGACACCGACGCCCTGCGCGCCCGCGGCTGGCGCCCGGTGCGGCGCTACAACGTGATGGCCCGGGACGTGGTCGCCGCCGCGCACCCGGTGCCCGTGCCGCCCAGCGGCGTCACCCTCCGGGACTGCACGGAGGAGGCGGACCGCCGCACCGCCCACCGGCTGCTCCAGGAGAGCTTCGCCGAGCACTTCGACCACCAGCCGCGCAGCTACGAGCAGTGGCTGCACGACATCGACGGCGAGCGCGCCGACTGGTCGCTGGTCTGGATCGCCTCCCTGGACGGCGAGGACGTGGCCGCGCTCCGCACCCGCAACGACCGCACCACCATGGGCTGGGCGGCCAATCTGGGCGTTCTCGACTCGGCCCGTGGCCGCGGCCTCGGCAGCTACCTGCTGCGGCACTTCTTCGCCCACTACGCCACCGCCCTCGGCCGCGACCGGGTCGGCCTCGGTGTCGACACCGACAACAGCACGGGTGCGCTGGCCCTCTACGAGCGGCACGGCATGACGCTCGACTTCGCCGTCGACACCTGGGAGTTGACCCGCCCGGTCTGAGGCCGCGTCAGTCGGCGGCCACGTCAGCGGACGGCGACCCGGTACAGGTGGTCGTCGCCCGGGCGGACCTCGCCGCGGCCGTCGGTGTTGCTGGTGGTCAGCAGCAGCGTGCCGCCCGGTTCGGAGAGGACGGTGCGCAGGCGGCCGTGCGCGCCGGCCAGGTAGGAGGACGGGCTGCCGCCGTCCACCGGGACGCGCCAGAGGCGGCTGCCCCGCAGGGCGGCCAGCCAGATCGCGCCGTCGGCGTACGCGATGCCGCTCGGGGAGGCCTCGGCGGGCTTCCACTGGGCCACCGGATCGGCGTAGCCCTCGCGGCCGGCCCGACCCTCGACCACGGGCCAGCCGTAGTTGGCGCCGGGGGTGATCCGGTTCAGCTCGTCCCAGGTGTCCTGGCCGAACTCGGCCGCCCAGAGCTGCCCCTGGGCGTCCCAGGCGAGACCCTGCACGTTGCGGTGCCCGAGCGAGTAGACGGGGGAGCCGGGGAAGGGGTTGCCGGGGGCCGGGTCGCCGTCGGGGGTGAGGCGCAGGATCTTGCCGCCGAGGGAGGAACGGTCCTGGGCCGCCTCGCGCCGCCCGGCGTCGCCGGTGCCGACGTAGAGCAGGCCGTCCGGGCCGAAGGCGATCCGTCCGCCGTCGTGGGTCGGCCCCTTCGGGATGCCGGTCAGCACGGTGCTCGCGGGGCCCGGGCCCCCGTCGGCCAGGGCGAAGCTCAGGACGCGGTTGTCCTCGGCGGCCGTCAGGTACGCGTACAGCCGCTGCCCGTCCGGGGAGACGGCCAGGCCGAGCAGCCCGCCCTCGCCGCCCGGCACCACGCCCGGCACCGTCCCGAAGTCCGTGCGGGAGCCGTCGGCGGCGATCCGGGTGATCCGGCCCTCGTCCCGCGAGCCGACCAGCAGTCCGCCGTCCGGCAGCCGGGCCAGCCCCCAGGGGGTGTCCAGGCCCTCGGCCACCGTGGCGGTCACCCGGACGGTGCGGTCGTCCCTGACCGGTGCCGGTGCGTCCGGCTGGGGCACGGGGGTGCAGCCGGCGGCCAGCAGGGCGGCCAGGGCAGCGGCGGCTCGGTGCGGTCTCATCCGGGACTCCTCCTCGGTGATCCCTCCCAGCACACCACGGCGCCTCGGCCGAGGGAAGCCCCGGCCGTACTACCGTGGCGGTCATGACCGCCAAGACCGTGCTGACCTGGGAAGTGACCGAGAGTCAGGGGTACGAGACCGCCTGGGTGGAGCTCACCCCGGACACCCTCGCCGCCCGGGGTCGGGTGGTCGGCACCGCGCCGCGGCCGTACTGGCTGACCTACCGGCTGGAGACCGGCCCGCGGTACGTCACCCGCCGCCTGCGGGTGACCGCCGACTCCGCCGAGGGCGTCCGCGAGCTGGACCTGCGGCGCGACGAACGCGGCCGCTGGGAGGCCAACGGCCGCGACCTCCCCGAGCTGGCCGAGGCCCTCGACTGCGACCTCGGGCTCTCGCCGCTCACCAACACCATGCCGGTGCTGCGCCACGCCCTCCACCACACCCCGGGCCCGGCCGGCCCCCACGAGCTCCTGACGGCCTGGGTCTCCGTCCCGGACCTGACGGTCCGTCCGTCCCGCCAGCACTACACCCACCTCGCCCCGGGCCGGGTCCGCTACGCCTCGGGCGACTTCCACAGCGAGCTCACCGTCGACGACCGGGGCCTGGTCCTCGACTACCCGCACCTCGCCCGCCGCCTGGAGCGCGTGGGTTAGACGGCTCCGGCGACCGAGAGGAGGACGTCGACCAGGCGTTCGGCGGCGTCGGGGCGGCCCAGGGCGCGGGCGCGGGAGGCCATGTCGGCGCGGCGGTGGGGGTCGGCGAGGAGGGGGGAGATGAGCTGGTGGAGGGCCTCGGGGGTGGCCTCGCCGAGGAGGGCGGCGGCGGCGCCGGCGTCCTGGAGGTGGCGGGCGTTGTGGGCCTGCTCGTTGCCGGCCGAGCTGGCGAGCGGGACGAAGACGGCGGCCTTGCCGAGGGCGGTGAGCTCGGCGAGGGTGCCGGCGCCGCTGCGGGAGACCACGACGTCGGCGAGGGCCAGGACGTCCGGGAGCTCGGGGCCGACGAAGCCGGTGAGGTGGTAGCGGCCGGCCAGGTGCGGCGGGAGGCCGGCGGCGTTGGCGGCCAGCTCCTCGACGTTGGCGGGGCCGCACTGGTGGAAGACGTTGGCGTACTGGAGCAGCCAGGGCAGCAGCTGGGCGATCAGGCCGTTGATCTGGGCCGAGCCCTGGGCGCCGCCGGTGACGTAGACGGTGGGCAGCGTGCGGTCGAAGCCGTGCAGCCCGACGGCCTGGACGGCCTTGTCGGGGTGCCCGGTGAGCACCTCGGGGCGGACCGGATTGCCCGTCACCACGGCGGTGGCGCGGGCGGATTCGGGCAGCAGGCCGATGGTGGACTCGGAGGAGACCGCGACCCGGGCGGCGACCTTGGCGAGCACCTTGTTGGCCAGGCCGAGGCGGACGGTCTGCTCGTGCACCACCAGCGGGCGGCCGCAGGCCTTGGCGGCCAGGCCGACCGGCACCGCCACGTAGCCGCCGGTGGCGAGCACCACGTCCGGACGGAAGTCGGCGACCACCGAGCGGGCCTGGGCGGCGCCGAGCGGCACCCGGGCCATGTCCTTGACGTTGGCGGGGGAGAGCATCTTCAGCGGGTTGGAGGAGCGCCGCACCTTGCCGGTGGCCACGGTCTTGAACGGGATGCCCTCGGCGGGGGCGACCCGGGCCTCCAGGCCCTTGTCGGTGCCGACCCAGAGCACGTCCAGCGAGCCGCCGGAGCGGGCCAGCCTGGCCTGCAGGGTGCGGATCGCGGTGAGGGCGGGGTAGGTGTGGCCGCCGGTGCCGCCGCCGGTGACGATCAGCCGGAGCGAGCGCCCCGTGGCCGGGGCCGCGTTCGGTGCGTGGTGGTCGTACACGGTGGTGGCTCTCCGTCGGGTCTCTGTGGTGACGGGCGGTCAAGGCCCGGCGTTGCTCGATCGTAACCCGAACGGATGACGTGGTCCCGGGCGGTCTCCGGAGGGCGGCCCGGCGCGGTCGCGGCCCGGTGGCCCGGGAGCCGTTTCCTCGGCGCGGCCCGCTCGTTGATGGGGTGTCAGGCGCACCCGATCAGGTGAATCTCCGGGGTGCGGGCCGGGCGGGGATCGGTGGCCAGTAAAGTTAGGCTTACCTAACCTAAAGGGGAGTCCGCCTTGTCCCTCACCGCCGCCCCGTCGGCCGGCGCCGCCATCCTGCGCCGCCAGCGCGTCCGCGAATCGGCCGCCCGCACCTACGCCCGCTCCTTCCCGATCGTGCCGGTGCGCGCCAACGGGATGACGGTCGAGGGCGCCGACGGCCGCCGGTACCTGGACTGCCTCTCCGGCGCCGGCACCCTGGTGCTCGGCCACAACCACCCCGTGGTGCTCGCCGCCATCCGCCGCACCCTGGACAGCGGCGCCCCGCTCCACCTGCTCGACCTGGCCACGGCCGAGAAGGACGACTTCACCACCGCGCTCTTCGAGAGCCTGCCCGAGGGCCTCGCCACCTCCTCCCGGGTGCACTTCTGCGGCCCCGCCGGCACCGACGCGGTCGAGGCCGCGCTGAAGCTGATGCAGACCGCGACGGGTCGGCGGGGCGCGCTCGCCTTCACCGGCGCCTACCACGGCATGACGGCCGGGGCGCTGGCGGTCACCGGCTCGGTGGAGGTCAAGGAGCCGCTGCCGACCGGGGGCGAGGTCACCCGGCTGCCGTACCCCTACGCCTACCGCTGCCCGTTCGGGGAGGGCGCGCGGGGCGCCGAGCTCTCCGCCACCTACGTGGAGCGGCTCCTTGACGACCCGTCGGGCGGGGTGCTGCCGCCCGCCGCGATGATCCTGGAGGCGGTGCAGGGCGAGGGCGGCGTGGTGCCCGCGCCGGACGGCTGGCTGCGGGAGATGCGGCGGATCACGGCGGAGCGGGGGATCCCGCTGATCGTGGACGAGGTGCAGACCGGCGTCGGCCGGACCGGAGCCATGTGGGCGGTGGAGCACAGCGGGATCGTCCCCGACGCGATGGTCCTCTCGAAGGCCATCGGCGGCAGCCTGCCGCTGGCGGTGGTGGTCTACCGCGAGGAGTACGACGGCTGGCTCCCCGGTGCCCACACCGGCACCTTCCGGGGCAACACCCTGGCGATGGCGGCCGGCGCCGCGACCCTCCGGTACGTCGCGGAGCACGGGCTGGTGGAGCGGGCGGCCCTGCTCGGCGCGCGGATGACCGCGCGGCTGGACGGGCTCAAGGGCCGGCTCCCGGTGATCGGCGACGTCCGCGGCCGCGGCCTGATGATCGGCGTCGAGCTCGTCGACCCGGCGGGCGAACCGGACCGCTGCGGCTCCCACCCCGCCGATCCCGCCCTCGCCCGCCGCGTCCGCGAGGCCTGCCTCGAACGCGGCCTGATCGTCGAACTCGGCGGCCGCCACGACGCGGTGCTCCGCCTGCTGCCGCCCCTCACCATCACCGACGACCAGGTCGACGCGGTCCTCGACCGCCTGGCCGACGCCATCGAAGCGAGCTGACACCCCGCGGGAGCGCCCCGCGGGAGCGCCCCGCAGGGGCGCGAGGAACTGCGCGCAGGGGAACGGCAGCACGTGCAACTGGCTCTCCTGCCCCGATCTAGCACTGGGCCGCCTTCCGACTCGCGCAGTTCCTCGCGCCCCCGGGGTGACCACCTACGGTCCTCGCGCCCCCGGGGTGACCACCTACGGTCCTCGCGCCCCCGGGGTGACCACCTACGGTCTTCGCGCCCCCGGGGCGTGGCCAAGTGCAGAAAGGAGTACCCGCGTGAGCGAGCTTCGCAGTGCGGTGGAGCTGGCGTTGATCGGGTTGGAGGTGGGGGCCGCCCGGCGGGGCGGGCCGGTGCCGGCGGTGGGGCCGGAGGCGTTGGCGGAGCAGGTCCGCGGGGTGCTCGGCCTGCAGGAGCAGGACGACGACGCGCTGCTGCGGTTCACCGAGCTGCTCGCCTACGGTTCGGCCGATCCCGGGCATCCGGCGTGCGCGGCACACCTGCACTGCCCGCCCCTCCCGGTCGCCGTCGCCGCCGACCTCGCCGTCTCCGCCCTGAACCCCTCGCTCGACTCCTGGGACCAGGCCCCGGCCGCCACCACCATGGAGGCCGAGCTGATCGCCGAGCTCGCCGCGATGGTCGGCTTCGACCCGGCCACCGCGGCCGGGGTGCTGACCACGGGCGGGACCGAGTCCAACCTGATGGGCCTGTTCCTCGCCCGGGACCACGCCCTCGGCGGCGAGGTCTCGGTGGACGGCGTCCCGGCCGGCCGCCGTCCGGTGGTCCTCGCCTCGGCGGCCGCGCACTTCTCGGTGCAGCGCGCCGCCGCCCTGCTCGGCCTCGGCGAGCGCGCCGTGCTCCCCGTCGCCGTGGACCGCACGCTGAGGATGGACCCGGCGGCGCTGGCGGAGCGGTTGAAGGAGACGGTGCGTCAGGGGAGGACTCCGGTGGCGGTGGTGGCCACGGCCGGGGTGACGGACACCGGGGCGGTGGATCCGCTGCCGGAGGCGGCGGAGCTGGCGGCGGAGTACGGGGCCTGGCTGCACGTGGACGCCGCGTACGGGGGAGGAGTGCTGCTCTCCGAGCGGCTGGCCCCGCTGCTCGCCGGGATCGAGCGGGCCGACTCGGTGTCGCTCGACTGGCACAAGTTCGGCTGGCAGCCGACCGCCGCCGGGGTGTTCCTGGCCCGGCGGGCGGAGAGCTTCGGGCCGCTGGAGCGCCGGGCGGTCTACCTCAATCCGGCGGACGACGACGAGGCCGGGTACCCGAGCCTGCTGGGCCGTTCGCTGCGCACCACCCGGCGGGCCGACGCGTTCAAGCTGCTGGTCACGCTGCGGACCTTCGGGCGGGCCGGGCTGGGCGCCCGGGTGGAGGCCTGTCGTGAACTGGCCCTGGCCACCGCCGACTCGGTCCGGGGGATGCCGGGGCTGGAGCTGTACTGCGAGCCGGTGCTGTCCACGGTGGTGTTCCGCTACCGCCCGGAGGGCGGAGCCGGGCCCGAGGAGCTGGACCGGCTCAATGCCGAGCTGCGGCGGGAGCTGCTGCGGACCGGCCGGGCGGTGGTGGGCCGCACCGAGCTGCCGGGTGAGGGGCCGGGGCGGATCCGGCTCAAGCTGACCCTGTTGAACCCCGAGGCCACGCCCGCCGACACGGCGGCGGTGCTGGCCGAGGTGGTGGTGGCCGGAGGGCGGATCAGAACCGATCGGACCGGGCAGATGTGACGTATGGTTCGAAAATAGGACACTCCCAGTGATGGCAGGTGGTTGGCGGTGGCGAACCGAACCGTGCTGATCGAGACCTCCAAGGGCTCGGTCACCGTGGAGCTCTACGAGGACGAGGCGCCGGTGACGGCGGCGAACTTCGCGGACCTGGTCGGCCGGGGCTTCTACGACGGCCTGACCTTCCACCGGCACGAGCCGGGATTCGTCATCCAGGGCGGCGATCCGAAGGGGAACGGCACCGGTGGATTCACCGATCCGGAGACCGGCCGGGAGCGCACCATCGCGCTGGAGGTGAAGCCGGGCCTGCAGCACGGCGAGGCCGGCGCGGTGGCGATGGCCCGCAGCCAGAATCCGAACAGCGCCTCCAGCCAGTTCTACATCACCCTCGGCCCGGCCCCCTTCCTGGACATGAACTACGCGGTCTTCGGCCGGGTCACCTCGGGGATGGACGTGGTCGAGCAGCTCAGGGCGGGTGACCGGGTGGTCAGTGCCACGCTCGGTGACTGAACCGGAATTTGGTGGAAAGGACAGCCGGGGCGCCGCTCCGGCTGTCACAATTCGTAGGTAAGACAGAGCAGTTGACGCCCCGTGGGTGATTCCGGGGTGGATCCGTGGACATACCTTCTCCGGTGCTGTCCAGCTGTTTTCGGCCGCACTCCGACGGGTTTTCGCCAACCGCCGGTGTGTGCTTGCGGATCAGGAGAAGCCCGGCGGTAACTTCTTGTAGCCGCCGCCACACCGGGAGCACACGGCTCCTTGGGACTTGCGGCGCGAGGGAGCAGCGAACCCGCCGTCATCCGGCGCGGCCACTCCCGCATCGACGCGAACCTTCCCCCGTACTCAGCCCTGCCCTGCGGAGGCCTCGGCATGACCGAAACACTCCTGAGCACCACCTTCAGCACCTTCCAGGCCCTGCCGTTCTCCGACCGCTGCCACCGGGTCTGGCAGCGCGGCGACCACCTGCTGGTCGGCGTCAGCCCCGGCAACAGCTACTTCAGTCAACTGCGGATCGCCCAACTCGTCCGTTGGGGACGCCAGTTCTTCGACACCGTCGACGTGGTCTACGCCGACCTGCACGTGGACACCCAGTACGCGGTGAACGGCTACCCCGCCGAGCTGGCGCTGCGCCGGGCCGGCAAGGAGATCAAGGCGACCAGGCGCCGGATCGAACGCGGCGTCGCGCTGGCCGGCCGGAGCGGGGTCGGCGTGCACGCCCTCTCCGAGTTCGCGGACACCACGGCCTACCGGCGGCTGCGTGGCGAGGTGGCGGCCGCGATGGACGAGGACGCCGAGTTCCGCGCCGCCGCCGAACTGATGGCGGCCGGCTTCCTGGCCTCCCGGCTGGCCGAGGACGAGACGCCCACGGCGGAGCAACTGGCCGCCGGGCTCGGCTACATCGCGGCCGAGCTGCCGTTCTTCCTGGACACCCCGAGCCTGCTCGGGGTGGAGTCCTCGGTCTCCTGCTACCACGTCGAACTCCCGCTCACCCCCGTCCTGTTCGGCCGTGACCACGGCCTGCGGGCGGCCCCCGGCCAGGGCTACGCGGTGCTCCGGCCCCGGGTCGCACCGCAACTGGCCGACGCCGCCTGATCCTTGAGACCTTGGAAGAGAGAGCTCCTTCGATGACCACGAGTGCGCAGTGCCCGTACACCTTCCCGCTCTCCCGGCGCGGCGACGTACTGCCCGAGGAGGCCACCCTGCTGCGGGAGCAGGCCCCCGTCGCCCGGGTGACCACGCTGACCGGCGACCCGGCCTGGCTGGTGAGCAGCTACGCGCTGGCCAAGCAGGTGCTGGAGGACGAGCGGCTCAGCCTGCCGGCCACCGCCAACCCCGGGGTGCCGCGGCAGTACGCGCTGACCATCCCGCCGGAGGTGGTCGACAACATGGGCAAGATCAACAGCGCCGGGCTGCGGGACGCCGTGATGAAGACCCTCTCCCCGCGCGCGGACAAGGAGTTGGCGAGCTGGCTGGAGACCGAGGCGCACCGCCTGGTCGACGAGCTGGTGGCGAAGGGCGCGCCGGGCGAGCTGAAGGACGGGTTCACCGATCCGTACTCGGCGGCGCTGCACTGCCGGCTGCTGGGGATCCCGGCGGACGACTGGCGGCAGCTGATGTCCGGGATCGACGTGGCCTTCCTGACCAGCCCCGAGGTGTTCGAGGGGTCGGCGGCGAACTGGTACCGCGATCTGGGCTACATGCTGGGGAAGTTGAACGCGGACCCGGCGCCGAAGGACGGGCTGCTCGGGCGGTTCGTGGCGCTGCGGGAGGTGCGGGACGACCTGGAGGACGACGAGCTGCTGGCGACGGTGGCGCTCTCGCTCTTCGGCGCGGGGGCGGTGTCGACCTCGGCGTTCCTGCTGCACGCGGTCATCGCGCTGCTGAAGCAGCCGGAGCTGGCGGAGCGGCTGCGGCGGGAGCCGGCGGTGATCGGGCGGGCGGTGGACGAGCTGCTGCGGTACAACCTGTCGATCGGGGACGCGCTGCCGCGGCTGGCCCTGGCCGATGTCCAGGTCGGGGACGTGCTGGTCCGCGAGGGCGAGCTGGTCCTGGTCCTGATCGAGGGCGCCAACTACGACCCGGAGGTCTTCCCGGACCCGGAACGGATCGACTTCGACCGCGAGGCCAACCCGCACCTGGCCTTCGGCGCCGGCCGCCACTTCTGCCCGGCCTCGGCCCTCGGCCGCACCCACGCCGAGATCGCCCTGTCGGTCCTGGTGGAACGCCTCCCCGAGCTGCGCCTCGCCCTCCCGATCGAGCAACTCGCCTGGCGCCCGGGCTTCATCAAGCGCCTGCCGGAGCGCCTGCCCGTCCTCTGGTAGTGGCCACGGGGCGATGGCGGCCACCCCGGGGCGCGGGGAACTGCGCGAACACGGAAGGCGGACCGGCGTGCGGTCGGGGCAGGTCAGCCGGTGGCAGGTGCGGCCGTTCCCTCCCGTGCCCGGTAGCGCCCCGGGGTGGTGCCGAAGTGGCGGGCGAAGGCGTGCGAGAACGCGTACGGGGTCCGGTAGCCGACCCGGTGGGCGACGGCGGCGAGCGGGTCGGTGGTGTCCCGCAGCAGGGTGGCCGCGAAGGTGAGCCGCCACCAGGTGAGGTAGGCCATCGGCGGGCGGCCGACCAGGGCGGTGAACCGGCGGGCCAGGGTCGGGCGGGAGACGCCGACCGCGGCGGCCAGGCGGTCGTTGGTCCACCCGGCGGCCGGGTCGGCGTGCAGGGCGCGCAGCGCGGCCGCGGCCACCGGGTCGCCGAGCACGGCGGACCACACGCCGGTGCTGCCCTCGGCCAGCCAGGCCCGGACCATGTACACCAGCAGCAGGTCGAGCAGGCTGGGGACGGCGAGTTGGCCGCCGGGCCGCTGCTCCAGCAGCTCGCCGCCGAGCAGGTCGATGGCGGCGCGCAGCTCGGGGTGGCCGCCGACCCGGTTGGGCAGGTGGACGACGGCGGGGAGCTCGGCCATCAGCGGGTGGGTGCGGCTGCGGTCGGTCCGGTACTTGCCGCAGAGCAGTTCGACCTGGCCGGGCCCGGTGCGGGCCGGCCGGGGCGCGCTGCCGTCCGTCAGCCGCTCGAACGGCACGGCCGCGCCGGCGGCCGCGGGATCGCCGTCCGCGTCCATCAGGACGTGCCCGGTGCCGTGCGGGAGCAGCACCGCGTCGCCGGTGCGGAGGGTGAGCGGCTCGCCCTCGTCGAGCAGCAGCCGGCAGCCGCCCTCCAGCACCACGTGGAACCCGGCGCCCTCGTACGCGGACAGCCGGGTGCTCCAACTCCCGGCGGCCCGGAACCGGTTGCTGGAGGGCCGGCCGACCCGCACCGCCGCCATCGCGTCGCTCACCACGTCCATGGGCGCAGCCTAGCGCCACCCCCTCAGTCCTGAGACGATCGCGTATTGATCTGAGCCGGTACGGCATTGGACGGCTCATCCGGTGCTCCTAGGCTCGTCGGCATGAGCATCGAGAGCGCACAGCGCATCGTCCTCGGCGATGTCGAGGCCATCCGGGTCGTCGAGTACCAGGGGCCGTTCCGGCCCGCCGCCGAGCTGGTCCCGCAGGCTCCGCCCGAGCTGTGGCGGGAGAACGCCGACCGGCTCGTCCCCGACCACTGGGATCCGGCGAGCGGTGAGGCGGTGATGGCCCTGCAGACCTGGGTGCTGCGCAGCGGCGGCCGGACCGTGCTGGTCGACACCGGGGTGGGCGACGGCCGGGAGCGGCCGGACGCGCCGCAGTTCCACCGGCGGCAGGGCCGGTTCCTGGAGCGGCTGGCGGAGGCCGGGGTCCGCCCGGAGGAGGTGGACACCGTGGTCAACACCCATCTGCACGCTGACCACGTCGGTTGGAACACCCGGAGTGAGAACGGGAGTTGGGTGCCGACCTTCCCCAATGCGCAGTACCTGCTGCCGGCCGCCGACGACCGGTACTACGGTCCGGACAACGACTACGGGCGGGGTGCGACGGTGACCGCCCGGCTGCTCTACGAGGACAGCATCGCGCCGGTGCGCCGGGCCGGGCAGCTGGTGCTCTGGGACGGTGCCCACGCCGTCGACCGCAACCTGGTGCTGGAGTCCGCGCCCGGCCACACGCCCGGGTCGGCCGTGCTGCGGCTGACCTCCGGCTCCGACCGGGCGGTGTTCGTCGGCGACCTGTTGCACAGCCCGGTGCAGATCCTCGACCCGTCCCACAACAGCTGCTTCTGCCTGGACCCGGACGGGGCCGCCGCCAGTCGGCGGCGCATCCTCGAACGCGCCGCCGACCTCGGTGAGTTGGTCTTCCCGGCGCACCTGGCCGGCCCCGGTGCGACCGAGGTCCGCCGGGTCGGCGAGGGCTTCACCTTCTCCGGGTGGGCCGCGGACTGACCCGTCGGCCCGGCGACCCGTCAGCCCGCCAGGACGGTGCGGACGTGCTCCCAGGTGGCCGGGTCGGCGGCGACCAGCAGGCCTTCGGGGCCGCCCGGCGGGTCCGGGACGTAGGGGGTGCCGTCGAGGCGGGCGGAGACGCCGCCGGACTCGGTGACCAGGAGGGAGCCGGGGGAGTGGTCCCAGGGGAGGGTGCGCCAGTAGAGGATGAACTCCAGGTCGCCCTCGGCGACCAGGGGGTACTCGATGCCGGCCGCGCTCAGGCCGCCGAAGGTGCGGCCGAAGACGGTGGCGGCGGACTGGAGGCGGTGGTGCTCGGAGGGCTCCAGGAAGCGGCTCTTGAGGATGCCGCGCCACTTCTCCGCCGGGTCGGTGACCGGCGGCCGGACCAGCCGGTGGCCGTTGCGCCAGGCGCCGGCGCCGAGCTCCGCCGCGTAGGCCGTCCCGGTGGCGGGCTGCCAGATCCAGGAGGCCACCGTCCGGCCGGAGCGGACCAGGGAGGCCATCACCGCGTAGTCGGGCTTCCCGGCGGCGAAGTTGGAGGTGCCGTCGACCGGGTCCACCAGCCAGACGGCGGGTTCGGTGAGCAGGGCCCGGGCCAGCGCGGGGTCGGCGGCGACGGCCTCCTCGCCGACCACGGGGACGGGGAGCAGCTCGCGCAGCCGCCGGGAGATGATCACCTCGGCCTCCCGGTCGGCGACCGTGACCACCTCGCCGGGGGCCTTCTCCATCACCTCGCCGGCCGCCAGTGCCCGGAACCGCGGCTCGACCGCCTCGGCCGACGCCTCGGCGAGGATCTCGGCCACCTTCTCCATCAGCACCGTCGTGCTCCCTTCACCCACCCACCACTCTCCCACGACCGTCCCCGCGCCGACCTGCCGGGTTGCCCCCGACGGGTCGTCAGCGGCCGGGAGGGGACGGGTCGCTTGACCCTGACACTGGCGGCAGGGTTCCAGGATGCGGGCATGGACCAGAGCAGCAGCAGGATTCGCACCGACACCGTCAGCGCCGGGGACCGTCGGGTGGTGGTGGTCACCGGCGCGGGCACCGGCATCGGCCGGGCGACCGCGCGGGCCTTCGCGGCGGAGGGGGCCCGGGTGCTGGCGGTCGGCCGCCGGGCCGAACCGCTGGCGGAGACGGCGCGGGGGTGGCCGGGCATCGGTGTCCTCACCGCGGACCTGACCGCGGCGGACGGCCCCGGACGGATCGTCAGCACCGCACTGGAGCGCCACGGCCGCCTCGACGTGCTGGTGAACAACGCGGGGATCGTGCAGGCCGGCCCGCTGGGCACCCTCACCCCGGACCGGGTGCTGCCGCAGTTGGCGGTCAACCTGGTGGCGCCGGTGCTGCTGGCCGAGGCGGCGCTGCCCGCGCTGGAGGCGACCGGCGGGGTGATCGTGAACGTGACCACCTCGGTGGGGCAGCGGGGGTGGGCCGGGGCCTCGGTGTACGCGGCCGCCAAGAGCGGCCTGGAGACGCTGACCCGCAGCTGGGCGGTGGAGCTGGCGCCGCGCGGGGTGCGGGTGGTGGCGGTGGCGCCGGGGGCGGTGGACACGCCGATCGGGGAGCACCAGGGGCTGAGCCCGGAGCGGCGGGCGGAGCTGCGGGCCTGGCAGGTGGCGCACACGCCGATGGGGCGGGTGGGGCGGCCGGAGGAGGTGGCCTGGGCGGTCACCCGGCTCGCCGCGCCGGAGGCGTCGTTCGTGACCGGGGTGGTGCTGCCGGTGGACGGCGGGGCGGTGGTCGCGTGACACCATGACGGCCGGAGGTGGGGCCGGTGCGGATCGGGGAGCTGGCGGCGGTGACGGGGGTGACGGCGAGGGCGCTGCGGCACTACGAGCAGGCCGGGCTGATCCGCTCGGAGCGGGCGGCGAACGGCTACCGCAGTTACCACGGGGGGACGGCCGTCCGGGTCCGCAACATCCGGCACCTGGTGGAGGCCGGCCTGACCCTGGAGGACGTCCAGGTGTTCCTGACCTGCCTGGACGGGGACCTGACGAGCGCGCCGCCGTCCGGGAAGGGGCTGGCGGTGGCCCGGGCCCGGCTGGGTGTCCTGGAGGAGCGGATCGCCCGTCAGACGGTCCTGCGGGACCGGTTGGCGGCGGCGCTGGAGGCGGCCGGGCCGGAGGAGTAGCCCCCGGCCCGGCCCGACGCCGCGGTGCTCAGCCCAGGTAGTGGAAGCCCGGGCGGGGGTGCATCAGGAACTCGTGGTGGGAGATGTTCCAGGCGTAGGCCCCGGCCATCGCGAAGACCACCCGGTCGCCGGCCCGCAGGGTCTCCACCGGCTGGTGGGCGGAGAGGACGTCCTTGGGGGTGCAGAGCTGGCCGGAGACGGTGACCTTGCCGGTGGAGACGGCGGGGCGCTCCCAGGGGTGCGGCCACTCCTCGACCGGCTGGACGGTGAAGGGCTGGTCGTGGCCGCGGGTGGCGGGGGTGCGCAGGTGGTGGGTGCCGCCGCGGACGATGGCGAAGTCCTCGCCGTGGCTCTGCTTCACGTCCAGCACCTCGGTGGCGTAGTACCCGCAGTAGGAGGTGAGGGCGCGGCCCGGCTCGATCCGCAGGGTCAGGCCGGGGTGCCGGTCCAGCAGCTCGGCCAGGCCCTTGCCGAAGGCGGTCCAGTCGAAGCGGGCGGACGGGTCGGCGTAGTCGACCGCCATGCCGCCGCCGACGTTGACCTCGTGCAGCAGGAAGCCGTGCTCCTCGGCCAGCGCCGCCGACCAGGCCACCACCCGCTCGGCCAGGCCGAGTTGGGCCTCCGCGTCCAGCCCGCTGGCCAGGTGGGCGTGCACGCCGCGCAGCCGCAGCCGCTCGAAGCCGGGCTCCGCCAGCAGCCGGACGCAGCGCTCGACCAGCGCCGGGTCCAGGCCGAAGGAGGTGGGCCGGCCGCCCATGGCCAGCTTCACGCCGTCCAGCGAGCCGTCGGTGACGGGGAGGTTGGCGCGCAGCAGCACGTCCACCGGCTCGACCGCAAGCGAGGCCAGCAGGCGCAGCTCGTGCTCGCTCTCCACGTGCCAGCGCCGCACGCCCAGCTCCAGCGCGGCGGCGATCTCGGCCGGGGTCTTGCCCGGGCCGCCGAAGGCCAGCGGGTGGTCCGGCACGGCGGTGTGCACATGGGCCAGCTCGCCGCCGGAGGAGACCTCGTAGCCGTCCACCGCATCGGCCAGGGCGGCCAGCACCGGCTGCTCGGGGTTGGCCTTGGCGGCGTAGTACAGCTCGACCCGCCCGGGCAGCGCGGCCCGGACGGCGGCGGCGTGGGCGCGGAGCGCGGCCAGGTCGTAGACGTAGACGGGGAACTGCTCGGGCGTCAGGGACGCCACCAGCTGCGGGACGGACTCGGTCATCAGACGCTCCAGCTCAGTGCGAGGACGGACTCGCCCAGCGGCGAGGGCAGCGGGACGTAGCCGGCCTCGCGGTCCGCCTTGCGCGCCCAGCGGGTCATCAGGTTGGCCTTGGCGGGCAGCGGCACCCCGGCGAGCAGGGCGGCCAGCCGCGGCGGGCAGCCGTGCGCGTCGGCGTACTCGCCGAGCACGGCGCGGAGTTCGGCCCAGAAGGCGGCCTCCGACCCCGGGTGCAGGTCGGCCAGGGCGGAGACGAACTCGGAGAGGTGGTTGACCACCAGGCAGTACACCACCCGGTCCCAGCCGCGCTGGGCGTCATAGGTCATCGGCCCGGCCACCTCGGGGGGCAGGGCGGCGAGCAGCGCGGCGTTCTGCTCGGGGAGCAGCTTGGTGCCCTCCAGGTCGCGGTAGAGCACCTGGACGGGGTGGCCCGCGGCGTCCACGCCGAGCAGCACGTTCTGCAGGTGCGGCTCCAGCACCACGCCGTGCTCGAAGTAGGCGGAGAGCACCGGCGGCACCGCCAGGCGCAGGTAGGCGCCCCACCACTCCAGCGCCTCGGCCGGACCCGAACCGCTCAGCAGGGAGCCGAGCTGGGCGGAGCTGGTCGGGTACTCGTCGGCCACCGCGGCGGCCAGCAGGGCGGTGGTGCCCGGCTTCAGGTGGCGCTCCAGGCCCTCGCGGACGATCAGGCCGAAGCCCTCGAAGAGCGAGACGTCCACCTCCCCGTCGGGCCCGGGCAGGGCCAGGGTGCGGAACGCGGGCTCGCGCAGCATCGCGGCCTCGGGGTGCTGCTCGGCCAGCCGGGCGAAGGGCTCGGCCAGCAGCCGGGTGAGGGTGACGGCGCCGGTCAGCTCGTAGGCGGCGTTCTTGCGCAGGCAGTTGGTGATCCGCACGTTCAGGCTGAACTTGAGGAAGGCGCCCGCGCCGTGCAGGGTGCGCACCGAGGCGGTGGCGGTGAAGTCCTCGCCGCGCTCGCCGAGGTCGATCACGTCGCCGCGCTCGATCGCGGCGGTCAGGCCGGGGTGGTCGTGCAGCAGTTCGTACTGCCAGGGGTGGGCGGGCAGCAGGGTGTAGCCCTCGGGCACCTCGCCGAGCGAGTCCAGCAGGGTGAGCGCGCCGGGGTCGGCGGTGTCCTGGGCGATGTACTCGCTGCGCACCGCGAGGTGGCGCAGGCGGAACGCCGCCCGGGCCTCGGGGGCGTAGTCGTCCCAGGAACCGCGCTCGGCGTAGCGGGACTTGGGGGCGGGGTGGAAGCGGTGGCCGAAGACCAGGGCCTGCTCGGACTCCAGGTAGCGGTCCGGGCCGGCGGCGGGGCGGCGGTCCAGGCCGTGGGCCACCCCGGCGCGGCTGGAGGCCAGCTGGGTGAGGAACTCCTCGTTGGTCACGCCGGTGCGCAGCGTGAGCTCGGCCTGGACGTGCCCGGCCAGCTCCTGCCAGGTCAACTCCCGCTCCTCGCCCGGGCCTTCCTGGAAGACCGGGCCGGTGAAGCGGTGCGCGCCGACCAGGGAGGTGCGGCGCAGCGCGACCCGCAGGGTCACGCCGCGCCGGGGCAGGCGCAGGTGCAGCACGCCGTCGGCCACGGCGCTCTGGTGCTCGGGGCCGGAGACCTCGCGGAGCAGGCAGTTGAGCAGGGTGTGCGCCACCGCGTGGTCGGCGGTGGGGAGTTCGGTGGGCGCCACGGACCGGAGGTCGGTGTCGGCGGGAGAGGTCATCGGTGGCTCCGGCGGGAGAGGAGGGCGAGGAGGGCGGCGGCCAGCGCGGCGACGGTGCCCGTCAGCACGGGGGCGGAGGCACCGAAGGCGCCGTTGACCAGCGCGGCCACCACCCCGGCGGCGACCGCGCCGCCCTTGGAGACGAATTCGAGCGAGCCGAACATGCGGCCCGGGGCCCGGCCGCGCGCGGCCTCGGCGGCGAGCACCGAGAGGCAGACCAGACCGAGGGTCAGGCCGACGCCGAGCAGCAGGCGGGCGAGGGTGAAGGTGAGCAGGGAGTGGGCCGGCCAGTGCGCGGCCAGGCCGAGCGCGACGAAGCCGAGGCCGACGGCCATCCCGGTGCGCGGCCGGTCGGCGAAGCGGGTGTGGACCCGCCCGGCGGCGGCCAGGTAGCACAGGTGCGGCAGGGCGAACAGCAGGCCGGTGACCGTCCCGTTGACCCCGGGCATCCGCTCCTCGACCAGCGAGACCAGATAGGGGAAGGAGATGATGGTGGAGAAGACGAAGCCGAACTCGAGGGCGTAGAGCAGCTTGAGCGAGCCGGCCGGCTGCTCGTCGGCGGTGCCCTCGGCGGCGCGCTCGGGCCGCTCGGGGCAGGCCGGCTCGGGCAGCAGCGAGAGCAGCGCGGCGGCGGCCAGCGGCAGCACCGCCATCACCAGGTACTGCCGGTGCGGGGATATCCAGGGCGAGAGCGCGCCGACCAGGATCGGCGCGGCCACCAGGGAGGCCCGGGCGGCGCCCTGCATCAGGGTGAGCGCCTTGGAGAGCTGGGAGCCCTCCAGCGCCGCGGCCAGGTAGCCGTTGGTGGCGGCGAAGGTGCCGCCGAGGAAGCCCTGGAGCACCAGTGCCACGGTGAAGGCGGGCAGGCTGTCGGCCCACCCGGCCAGCAGGAAGGAGACGGTGAGCCCGAGTTGGGCCCGCAGCAGCAGCCGCTTGCGGCCGAAGCGGTCGGCCAGCCGGCCCCAGAGCGGGGCGCCCAGGCCGCTGAAGACCGTCGGCACGATGTAGAGGACCCCGGCCCAGCTGCCGTCCGCGTCGCCGAGCCCGGGCAGGATCGCGGTGAGGAAGGGCGGCAGGCCGAGCGCGGCGAAGGAGGCCACGAAGTAGCAGGCGGCCACGGCGTGCACCTGACGGCGGTCCAGCCCGGCCGGAGCCGGGGCCAGGACGGCGCGCTCGGCGGCGGCGGTGGTCATCGGGCGTCCGCCCGGGTCCCGGCCGCGCCGCCGTCGGCCGCCCCGGCCCCTCCGCCCTGCGGAGTTCCGCTCGGCAGCAGGTAGTTGGGCCCGGAGGTGTAGTGCTTGTTGATGTCGGCGGCGCCCGAGCGCTCCTTGCTGAGCAGCGACCCGGCGGTGACCATCGCCTTCACCGGCAGCCGCTCGGCCTCCAACAGGCCGGCCCGCAGGCCCTCGCCGGCCGGGCCGATCCGCTCGACCCCGTGCTCCAGGGCCTCCCGCAGCAGGCCGAGGGTCTCCTCCAGCGGTGCCCGGCCGTGCTCGGCCAGTCCGAAGGCCAGTGAGGCGGTGCACAGGTGCCCGGTGATGGTGGTGAACAGGTCGGTGATCGCCCGGTCGGTCTCCGAGAAGGTCCGCGGGTCGGTGAAGTCCGCCGTGTGGGCGGCGAGTTCGCCGATCCGGGCGGAGTTCACCCGGGGGCCGTCGTTGTCCTTGTACAGCAGCCGCAGCCGGGTGGCGCCGTCCACGGTGTCCAGCACCAGCGAGGTGTTCTGCTGGTGCGACTCCAACGCGAACCCCAGCCCGTACAGTGCGGTCTGCCAGTCGATCAGCAGCTCCAGCAGCGCCCGGTAGAGCGCGAGCGCCGAGCCGCCGTAGAAGCGCTCGGCGAGTAGGTCGATCACCAGCCCGCCGGGGGCCTCGGCCAGCAGCGAGGCCAGCGGCACCGTCACGGCCCGCTCCAGACCGGCCGGGTAACGCCGGGTCAGCACCGCCACCAGCTCGTGGCCGGTGTGCGCGTAGCCCTGCTCGTCGGCGTGCAGGATCCGCTCGGCGAAGCGCGGCTCGCGGGCCAGTACGGCCTCGATCAGCCGCTGCCCGGCCGCGCCGTCCTCCAGCACCCCGGGCTTGATGGTGCGCCGGTTGCGCAGGCCCAGGGTGGCGGTGGCCAGCGGCAGCTTGAGGTGCCACTCGGGGTTGTCCACCAGGGCGACGGTGCGCATCGACAGGGTGGGCACCACCTCCAGGTACGAGGGCCCGGCCAGCACCGCACCGGGGGTGGCGGCCAGCGCGTCCGCGGTGCTCAGCGGGTGCACCGGGAGCGGCAGGTGGGTGCCGGTCAGTTCGCCCAGCCCCAGCCGCTCCAGGGTCGGCCACCAGGCGGGGCGCTCCCCGAGGGTGTCCACCGCGAGCGCGCCGGTCGGCACGGCCAGCCAGCGCAGCTCGAAGGAGGGGTGGAACTCCGGTGCGTACTGCCGAAGTTCGGCGTCGCTCAGGCCGGAGCGGCCGCGCGCGGTCGGGTAGACCGGGTGGTCGAGGAAGGCGGCCAGGGTGTCGAAGGCGAGCGAGGCGCCGAGGCCCTCCCAGTGGGCGGGGCGCTCGCCGTGGCGCAGCGCCAGCAGGTCCAGCACCTGGCCGTGGACGGCCTCGTGCAGCTCCATGGTGGCCAGGGTCTGGCGGCACTCCTCGGCGAAGCCCCGGTAGCCGTCCCGGTCCTGCGGGTCGGCCAGCTCGGCCAGATGGGCCAGGACGTCGTCCAGCGCGGTGAGTTCGCGGCCGTCGGCCAGCAGCAGTGGCAGCCGGGCGGTCCACTCGCTCTGGAAGCCGTCCGGGCGGACCGGCAGGGCCAGCGTCCCGGCCCGCAGCCAGGCGCCGTCGGCGCGCTGCTCCAGGACGCTCTGGGTGCGCAGGCCGAGCACGTCCTCGCGCAGCAGCGCGCCGAGCACCCGCAGGGTCAGCTGCTCGGCGGCGGTGTGCAGCCGGACGGCGCTCATGCGCCGATCTCCCAGCGGTTCGCGGCGATGAACTCCGCCACGGTCCGGTCCACCGACTCCTGGTCGGGGCCGACGGCCCAGACCATGCCGAGGTAGTCCCGGTTGGTGCCGTAGTGGTCGTGCTTCTCGCCCACCCCGCGCACCGGGCGGTAGGAGAGCCGGACGCCGTCGACCTCGCCGTCGTACGGGCCGGGGGCGGCGTGCAGGGTGCCGGCCCGGTCGGCCAGCACGCCCTCGTTGCGGGCGCGCTTGTCGGTGCGGGCGCCGAGGTCGGCGGGGAGGGGGACGCCGAGGTGCGCGTTGAGCACGTGCTCGAAGAACGGGATCTCCAGCAGCTCGGCCAGCATCAGGTCGCAGGTGTCGCCGATGGCGCGGTAGTTGACCTCGATCAGGCGGGCCCGGCCGTCGGCCTGCACCACGAACTCGGTGTGGCAGGCGCCGAGGTTCACGCCGACCGCGTCCAGCTGGGCGAGCACCTGCGCGGTGACCGCCTCCGGGTGCGCGGGGACGTAGAACAGCACCTCCTCGATGAAGTTCGGCGGCGGCGAGAGCCGGGTGTGGAAGCCGCCCAGCACGTGCCGGGTGGTGCCGTCGCCGAGCGTCTCCAGGGTGTACAGCTCACCGGTCAGGAACTCCTCGACCAGCAGCACCGCCCCGGCCCGGCGGCCGCGGATCTCCCGGACGGCGGCGGCCAGTTGCTCGGCGTCCTCGACCAGGGTGACGTCCTCGCTGGCCACGCCCTCGCGCGGCTTGACCACGCAGGGGAACGGCGGGGTGAGGGCGGCCGGGTCGTCCTCCGGGGCCAGCTCGGCGGACCAGACCTCGTCCAGCCCGGCGGCGGCCAGGTGACGGCGCAGCTCGCCCTTGTTCTTGGCCCGGAAGGCGGCCTTCCAGTCCTTGCCCGGCAGGCCGAAGTACTCGGCGGCCAGGGCGGTCTGCACCTGGAGGTGGTCGCTGTTGCTGAACACCGCGTCGGGGGCCGGGAGCTGCGAGATCAGCCCGATCACCTCGCGGTGGTCCTGCACCGCGCACTCCAGCACCTCGGGCGCGAACTCCAGGCCCTCGTAGGCGCGTCGGTGCGCCTCGGCGTGGTCCGTGAGCACGGTGACCGTCAGGCCCAGTCTCGCCGCGGCGGGCAGGAATCCCTGGGTGACGGAGTCGGTGGGGTTGAGCGCGAGCAGGTACATCCGCATGCCGGAAGGTCCTCTTCGGGGTGAGGGGGTGGCCGGGGGAGGCATGGTGTGGGCACGCCTCCCCGAACGGCCGGGTGGGGGTGACTACTTGGGCGCCTCGACGCCGGCGGCCTTGGCGATGTCGCCGAGCATCTGCTCCGCGGCCAGCACGCCGATGCCCGACATCCAGGTCTCGTCCGGCACGTTGAAGACCTTGTTGTTCTTCACCGCGTTCAGGCCCTGCCAGACCGGGTTGGCCTGGGTCTCGGCCTGCTTGGTCTTGCTGGGGTCGGTGGCGACGGTGACGAAGACCAGGTCGGCGTCGGCCTGGCTGATCTGCTCGGTGGAGATGTCCAGGATGTTCTTGTCCACGTCCTGCGCCGCCGGGCGGTTCAGGCCGATGTCCTTCAGCACGGTGCCGGAGTAGGAGGACTTGGCGTAGAGGCGGGTCGGGCCGGCCACGAAGCGGACCACCGAGGCGGTCGGGGCGGTGCCGCCGTTCTTGGCCTTGATCTCCTCGCCGAGCTTCTTGGCCTTGGCCTCGTAGTCGGAGAGCTTCTGCTTGGCCTCGGCCTCCTTGCCCAGGGCCTGCGCGTAGAGGGCCAGGTTCTCCTTCCACGGGAAGCCCGTGGTCTCGGCGAACACGGTCGGGGCGATGGCGTTGAGCTTGTCGTAGACCTTCTCGTGCCGGACCTTCGAGGAGAGGATCAGGTCGGGCTTGAGGGAGGCGATCAGCTCCAGGTTGGGCTCGGCGCTCGGGCCGACGTCCTTGGTGCCGGTGACCTTGCCGGACAGGTAGGCCGGGAAGCCGCCCTCGGTCTTCAGGTGCGGGGCGACCGCGCCGACCGGGGTGATGCCCAGCAGGACCACGTCGTCCAGCTCGCCGCTGTCCAGCACCACGACCTTCTTGGGCTGGGTCTTGATCTCGGCGGTGCCCATGGCGTGCTTGACGCTGCGCGGGAAGACCGCGGCGTCGGCGGCCTTCGAGCCCTCGGCGGCCGGCTTGGCGTCGCCCGACGTGGCGCTGGAGCCGCAGGCGGCGAGCGAGACGGTGAGGGCGGCGGCCAGGAGGACGGCGGGGGTTCTGCGCATGACGGGTTCCTTGCTGTGAGAGGTTTCGGGCAGGGTGGAGCGACCGGCGGCGCGGCGGGGGAGCCCGGGCCGGGAGTTCGGGGGGTGGGGGTGCGTCAGACGCGCGCCGGGCGGCGGCTCCTGGCGCGGGGGACGACCAGCGGGGTGCCGGTCTCGGGGTCGGGGACGACCTGGCAGGGCACCTGGAAGACGCTCTCCACCAGCTCGGCGGTGAGCACCTCGGCCGGTGCCCCGGCGGCCATCAGGTGACCGTCCTTCAGCACCACCAGGTGGTCGGCGTACCGGGCCGCCTGGCCGAGGTCGTGCAGCACCATCACCACGGTGCGCCCGGCCTCCTCGTGCAGGTCGGCGACCAGGTCGAGCACGTCCAGCTGGTGGCGCAGGTCGAGGAAGGTGGTCGGCTCGTCCAGCAGCAGCAGATCGGTGTCCTGGGCCAGCGCGAGCGCGATCCAGGCCCGCTGCCGCTGGCCCCCGGAGAGTTGGTCCACCGGCCGGTCGCGCAGCTCCGCCGTCCCGGTCCGGGTCAGGGCCTCCTCGACGGCGGCCTGGTCGGCGGCCGACCAGGGGCTGAGCATCCGCTGGTGCGGGTACCGGCCGAGCCGGACCAGCGACTCCACGGTGATCGCCTCGGGGGTGACGGGCTGCTGCGGCAGCAGGCCGAGCCGCTTGGCCAGCGCACGGGCGGGCATCCGGTGGATGTCGGAGCCGTCCAGGGTGACGGTGCCGGCCGCCGGGGCCAGCAGCCGGGTGAGGCCGCGCAGCAGGGTGGACTTGCCGCAGGCGTTCGGGCCGACGATCGCGGTCACCGCACCGCCGGGCAGGGTGAGGTCCAGGCCGTCGACGATCACGCGGTCGCCGTAGCGCAGCTGGAGACCGGCGGTGGCCAGCTGATCGGGCTTGACGGTCATGCGTTCCTCCCCTGGGGCAGCCGCCCCTGGCGGATCATCAGGACCAGCAGCCAGGGCGCACCGAGGGTCGCGGTGACGGCGCCGACCGGCAGGCCGTGGACGGGCAGCAGGTTGAGCACCGCGTAGTCGGAGCCGAGCAGCAGCAGGGCGCCGGTGAGCGCGGTCAGGACGAGGGTGCCCGGGGTGGGCGGTCCGGCCAGGAAGCGGACCAGGTGCGGCACCGCCAGGGCGACGAAGGAGACCGGGCCGGTCAGCCCGGCGGCCAGCGAGGCCAGCGTGACGGTGAGCAGCAGCAGGGCCAGCCGGGTGCGGTGCGGGTCCAGCCCGAGGCCGCCGGCCGAGTCGTCGCCCAGGTCCAGCACCGCGACCTGACGGTTCAGCAGGAAGGCCAGCACGGTGAGCACGGCGATCGCGGAGCCGCAGAGCTGGATCTCGGTCCAGTTCCGCCCGTAGAGCGAGCCGGTGGTCCACTGCATCGCGGAGGAGGCCAGCTCGGCCGGGAAGCGGACGATCATCAGGTTGACCGCGGCCGCGAGACCGGACTGCACGGCCAGGCCGACCAGGACCAGCCGGGTGACGGCGATCTTCGAGCGCCAGGCGAAGCCGCCGAGCAGCAGCGCGGCCAGCAGGCCGCCGCCCAGCGCGGCCAGCGGGATGAGCAGTTGCGAGGCGCCCAGCGCCAGCATCAGCACCGCGCCGAAGGAGGCGCCGCCGGTCACGCCGACCACGTCGGGCGAGGCCAGCGGATTGCGGAACAGACGCTGCAGCAGCGAGCCGGCCACCGCCAGCGCGGCGCCCGCGATCAGTGCCGAGACCACCCGGGGGGCACGGAACTCCTGCACCACCAGCACGTCGCCCGAGTCGCCCAGGCCGATCAGCGCGCGCAGCGCGTCCAGCAGCGGGAGCTTCACCTGACCGGTGCTCAGGGCCAGCCCGGTGAGCAGCACCAGAGCGGCCGTCAGGGCCAGGCCGATCAGCAGGGTGCGGCGGCGCTGCCGGGCGAGGGCGCCGCCGCGCGGGGCGGTGGCGGGAGCGGTGAGGACGCTGGTCATCAGCGGGCCGCCTTCCGGGCCAGGACCGCCAGCAGCGGGGCGCCGAGGAAGGCCGTGACGATCCCGACCTCGATCTCCGAGGGGCGCACCACCAGACGGCCGAGCACGTCGGCGGCGAGCAGCAGCACCGGGCCGCCGATCATGCAGCCGGGCACCAGCCAGCGGTGGTCGTTGCCGAGGAAGGGGCGGAGCAGGTGGGGTGCGGCCAGCCCGATGAAGGCCACCGGCCCGGCCACCGCGACGGCGGTACCGGCCAGCAGGATCACCGCGAGCCCGCCGAGCACCCGGATCCGGGCCACCGGGACACCCAGCGACTGGGCCGTCTCGTCGCCGAGCGCCAGTGCGTTCAGCGCGGGGGAGACCAGCAGGGCCAGCACCAGGCCGAGCAGCAGCAGCGGCAGCACCGGGTAGAGCACGTCCAGGCTGCGGCCGCCGATCGAACCGGCCAGCCAGAACCGGGCCTCGTCCAGGGTGCGGCGGCTGGCCAGCATCACGGCCGAGGTCCAGGCGGTGAGCACGGCGGTCAGCACCGTGCCGCCGAGGGCCAGCCGGACGGGGTCCAGGTCACCCGAGCGGCGGGCCATCGAGTAGGCCAGCACCGCGGCGCCGGCCGCGCCGGCGAGGGCGAACCAGACGTACTCGACCGGCTGGCCGAGCTTCAGGGTGAAGATGGCCACCACCACGGCCAGGCTGGCGCCGGCGTTGATCCCGAGGGTGGTGGGGGCGGCCAGCGGGTTGCGGGTGACGCCCTGGGCGACCGCCCCGGCCGCGCCGAGCGCGGCGCCGACCGCGAGCCCGATCACCGTGCGGGGGACCCGCAGGCCGGTGACCACGTCGGCGTCGCCTCCGGTGAGCCGCCCTGACAGCGCGTCAAGGACGGTGCCCAGCGGGATCGGTCGCGTCCCGAGGGCGAGGCTGAGCGCCGTGCACAGCACGAGCGCGGCGAGACCGACGAGCAGGACGAGGGATCGCCTGGCCGGGGAGGTCCGCTGCGCCGGGGCTGTGGACTCCGGCTGGTCGGTGGTGAGCACAGGTCAGGATCTTAGGTTAGCTTGCCCTAAGTGAGTCAAGCCGGGGCTCGGCTCTTTCTCATCTCGCCCCGATGTCTATAAGGTGAGGCTCACCTTATTCGATCTAGGAGATCCGATGCTCCAGGTGGTGCCCGCAGCGCCCTCCGAGGCCGCCCGGCTGGCCGACGCGCTGCGCTCGGTGGTCGACGTCTGCGGGACGCTCCGTGTCCGGATCATCGAATCCGGCCAGGACGGGCCGACGGCCCGTCAGGGCTGGCTCCCGGTCTCCGAACTCCCCTCCCGGATCGAGGACCTGATCGCCGGTGAGGTGACCCGGATCACGGAGGAGCACGGCGCCGTCCCCCGCTCGCACGTGGCCGCCTCCCGCCTGCTGCACCACTACCTCTGGTCCGTCTGCCTGCTCTTCACCGGCCCCTGGTACCTGACCGGCCGGATCCCGGCGATCGACCCGTCGCAGCTCTGGATCTCCCCCGCGACGGGGGACCTGACGCTCCGTCCGGGCTGCTCCGCCCCCGGCGACGAGGACGGGCTCCGGGCCGCGGTGGCCGCCCACGTCACCCCCGTGCTGGAGGCCTTCCGGCCGCACGTGAAGCGTGGGGACCGCGCCCTGTGGGGGATGGTGACGGACGACCTGGTCTCCGGCATCTGGTACCTCGGCCGGATGCTCGGCCAGGAGGAGCACGCCGCCCGCACCGCCGCCGCCGTCCTCCCCGGCTCCACCGCCCCCTTCCCCGGCGGCGCCGACTTCCGCCGCCTGCCCGGCACCGAGGGCCGCACCCACCTCACCCGGACCCGCCTCGGCTGCTGCCTCTACTACGCCGTCAGCCCGCCCACCGCCTGCGTCACGTGCCCCCGCACCCCTGACGCCGAACGCGTCCCCCGTCTGGAGGCCTGAACCGTCCGGCAGTTGACGGAGAGCGCGAGGCGGTCTGTGCCGGTCGCGGTTGTTTCCCTACCGTGGTGCTGTCCGGCCTCCGCCACTTCCTGAGGGCGGCGGAGGCCGGCCCTACGGCGTCGGTCGCGCGAGGAACGTACGTGGTCACCCTGGGGGCGCGAGGAACTGCGCGCAGGGGTACGGCAGTACGTTCAACTGGCTCGCATGCCCCGACCTCACGCTGGTCCGCCTTCCGTACTCGCGCAGTTCCTCGCGCCCCCGATGGCGTAGCCACTTACGCCACGGCGGGGCGGTAGCGGTCGGCGGTGGCGGTCGTGGCGGTGAGGAGCAGGGCGCCGAGGGCGAAGCAGGCCGTCAGGGTGAAGGGCGCGGTGGAGCCGTAGGACTCCGCGAGGCGCCCGGCGGCCAGGGTGCCGGCGGCCTGGGCCAGGGTGATGGAGCTGACCAGGGCGGCCATCGCCTCGCCCAAGCGGGCGGTGGGGACGGTCCGTTCGACCAGGCCGAACATCGTGATCATCTGCGGGGCGATGGCCAGCCCGAGGCCGCCGACCGCCAGGGCCAGGCCGGTCACCGTGGAGACCAGCAGCAGCGGCAGCGCCGCCGCGAGCAGCAGCCCCGCCGACATCCGCAGTCGCAGCGGCAGGTCCCAACGGGAGGGCAGGCCCGCCGTGATGACGCCCGCCACCGCGCTGGTGCCGCCCATCAGGCCGTAGACCAGCCCGGCCGCCCCCGGGTGTCCGAAGGCCTCGGCGGAGGCGGTGACCCCGACCTGGACCGAGCCGAAGCAGGCGCCGAGCAGCCCCATCCCGCCCAGCAGCAGCGCGTACGGCACGCTCAACAGCCGCCCGGGTGACCGCTGTTGGGTCGCGTGGCCGGGCGCCGCGGTGGGGTGGAGCGCGAACAGCGTGCCGCAGACCGCGACCAGTCCGGCCGCGACCAGCAGCCCCGCCGCCGGGTCGATCAGGGTGGCGAGCAGGCCGATCACGGCCGGCCCGGCCGTGAAGCTGATCTCGTCCACGGTGCCGTCCAGCGAGAGCGTCGCCGAGGTCAACTCGCCGTCGCCGTCGGCCAGTCGGATCCAGCGGCTGCGCGAGAGCGGCCCGATCAGCGGCACCGAGAGCCCGATCAGGGTGGCGGCGGCGAGCTGCAGCGCGAAGGCGGCGTCCAGCCGGGAGCCGAGCACCAGGCCGAGGATCGCCAGCGCGTTGACGAGGGCGGCGGGAAGGCCGATCCGGCGCTGGCCGTGCCGGTCGGCCAGCCGGCCGACCAGCGGGCCGCCGGCCGCCTGGCCGAGGGCCAGCACGCCGGTCGCGGCCGAGCCGCGCCAGACGCTTCCGGTGTCGTGGGTGACCAGCAGTAGGGCGCCGATCGGGCACATCGCGTTGGGCAGCCGGCCGAGCGCGGACCAGAGCAGGACCCGCCCGCCGGTCAGCCGTGCGGCGGTCGCGAACGTGGAGAAGACAGCGGCCATCCCAGCCCCCCGGGAGTCCGGGCCGGTCTCGGGGCGCCCGCCTCCCGTCCACCGGCCCTGAGGAGTGGTCATCCCGCGGGTGCGTGACCCGACCCTAGGCAACGGGGGTCGGGTGAAGGAACAGTGCGATCACCCAAGCAGGACGCCCCCTGACGGACCGTGACAGGGGGCGTCCTACGAACCGGACGGGCCGCGACCCCTCACGGGCCGCCCGGCAGACCTACTTAGGCAACCCTAAGTTGGCTCCGTCCCGGTGCGCAAGCCGTCTCAGGATTCGATCAGCGCCCGGTACTCCGCCGTCACCCGGCGGTCCATCGCGAGGCCGAACTGGGCGTCCGCCACCGAGCGGGCCAGCGGCCGCAGTCGCTGCACCTTCTCGGCCAGCCGGTCCACCTCGCCGGGCGTCAGCTCCGCCACGTGCTCCAGCGAGCCGAGCAGTTGATCGCGGATCAGCGAGGTGAAGGCCTCCGCCATCGCGTCCGCGTACTCCTGCGCCTTCCGGCTGACCGCCAGCACGGCCTCCAGGGGGACGCCCTCGGCGACCAGTTCCCGGGTGGCGTCCATCAGCCGGCGGCTGACATGGGTGATGCCGTCCTCCTCGACCGTGACGTAGCCCTGGGCGATCGACTCGGCGGTGGTGGTCTCGGTCAGCTGCTCGCCGAAGGCGTGCCGCAGCTCGTCCCAGCTGAGGTGGACCGGGGTCTCGTCGGACCAGGGCGCGGTGATCGCGTCCCGCAGCCCGATCAGCCCGGCCACGTCCTGCCCGCTCTCCCCGGCCCCGATCAACTCGGCGATCCCGCCCAGGGTGTGGCCACGCTCCAGCAGTTCGCCGATCACCCGCAGCCGCTCCAGGTGCCGCTCCCCGTACCAGGCGATCCGGCCCTCCCGGCGGGGCGGCTGGAGCAGCTTGCGCTCCCGGTAGAACCGCAGCGTGCGGGAGGTGATCCCGGCCGCCCCGGCCAGCTCCTCGACCCGGTACTCGCGCTCTCCGCGCCGCTGCTCGATCTCCACGGCGCCCAGCATAGGCGCGGTCCGGGTCGACGGAACCACGGAAAACCGATGCCGTCCGCCTTCTTCCACTGAGTGTCAGCAAGGACTACCCTGCCAATCGCGCCAGCAATCACTGGCGCGGTTCTAATGGAGCGGAGACGCCCGCCCCCAGCGCTCCCACCCCACAGGAGGCCGACGCATGGCAGCCAGCCCCAAGCGCACTTCGCAGGTCCCCGCCCCGGCACCGGAGCCCGCGGCGGCCACCGCGGAGCGGGTCCCGCACGTCCGGGTCGCCGTGGTCGGCTCGGGCTTCGGCGGCCTCGGCGCCGGCGTCCGGCTGCGCCGGGCCGGGATCACCGACTTCGTGATCCTGGAGCGGGCCTCCGCGGTCGGCGGCACCTGGCGGGACAACAGCTACCCCGGCTGCGCCTGCGACGTGCCCTCGCACCTCTACTCCTTCTCCTTCGCGCCCAACCCCGAGTGGCCGCGCAGCTTCTCCTTCCAGCCGGACATCCGCGCCTACCTGGAGCGCGTCGCCGACACCTTCGGCCTCCGCCCGCACCTGCGCTTCGACGCCGAGGTGCTGGAGCTGCGCTGGGAGCAGGAGCGGAACCGCTGGCGGGTCACCACCGCGGCCGGCACCTGGACCGCCGACGCCGTGGTCTCCGCGGCCGGCCCGCTGGCCGACCCGCAGATCCCCGACCTGCCGGGCCTGAAGGACTTCACCGGCAAGGTCTTCCACTCCTCCCGCTGGGACCACGACTTCGACCTGACCGGCAAGCGCGTCGCCATCGTCGGCACCGGCGCCTCGGCCGCCCAGATCATCCCGGCCATCCAGCCGAAGGTCGGCAAGCTGACGGTCTTCCAGCGCACCCCCGCCTGGGTCCTGCCGCGCAACGACCGCGAGATCTCCTCCGCCGAGAAGTGGCTGCACGCGGCCCTGCCGCCCACCGGCAAGCTGCGCCGGGGCCTGCTCTTCGCACTCCGCGAGCTCCAGGTGGACGCCTTCGTCCGCCGCCCCGGCCTGCTCAAGCTGGTCCAGCAGCTGGCCGTGCGCAACATCCACCAGGGCATCCAGGACCCCGGGCTGCGGGCCAAGCTGACCCCGGACTACCGGATCGGCTGCAAGCGCATCCTGCTCAGCAACACCTACTACCCGGCGCTCGCCGCCGCCAACACCGAGGTGGTCGCCAGCGGCCTGCGCGAACTGCGCGGCTCCACCCTGGTGGCCGCCGACGGCAGCGAGCACGAGGTGGACGCGGTGGTCTTCGGCACCGGCTTCCACGTCACCGACATGCCCATCGCCCAGCGGGTGTTCGGCGTGGACGGGGTCAGCCTGGCCGAGGAGTGGAAGGACGGCATGGAGGCGCTGCGCGGCTCCACCGTGCGCGGCTTCCCCAACCTGTTCTTCGTCATCGGGCCCAACACCGGCCTCGGCAACAGCTCGATGATCCTCATGATCGAGTCCCAACTGAACTACCTGATCGACGCGTTGACCACGCTGGACCGGATCGGCGGCGGCGCCCTGCAGCCCACCGCCCGGGCCCAGCGCCAGTGGAACCTCGAACTCCAGCACAAGATGGACCGCACCGTCTGGTCCACCGGCGGCTGCCTCAGCTGGTACCTGGACGGCAGCGGCAAGAACACCGTGCTCTGGCCCGGTTCCACCAGCTCCTTCCGCCGTGCCACCCGCCGGATCGACCTCGCCGAGTACGAGGTGGTCCGCCGCCCGGCGATGACCGTTTCCGTGACGGACCCTCAGGAGGCCCTCGCATGACCGCACTTCCGCCCGACTGCGTGATGCCCGTCCCCGCGGAGGAGTACCGGATCCGCTCGGAGGACGGCCACTGGATCCACGCCGCCGCCTTCGGCCCCGAGGACGCCCCGCTGGTCGTGCTGGCCCACGGCTGGACCTGCTCCACCCTCTTCTGGGCCCCGGTCATCCGCCGGCTCGCCGCCGACCACCGGGTGGTCGCCTACGACCAGCGCGGCCACGGCCGCAGCGACGTCCCGCCCACCGCCGCCGGGTACTCCACCACGAAGCTCGCCGACGACCTGGAGGCGGTGCTGCTGCGGGTGGTCCCGGACGGGCACCAGGCCGTGGTCGCCGGCCACAGCATGGGCGGCATGACCATCATGGCCGCCGCCGACCGCGGTGAGGTGGCCGCCCGCACCGCCGCCAACCTGCTCTGCTCCACCGGGCCGGGCGACCTGCTGGCCGAGCTGAACGTGGTGCCCGCCGCCGTGCCGCGGCCCCTCCGCTCCTTCCTGGGACGGCAGTTGCTGCAGTCCCGGATGCCGCTCGGCCGCTCCAGCGCCGTCAGCCGGGCCGCCCTGAAGTACGCCACCATGGGCCCCGACACCACCGCCGACCGGGTCGCCGCGACGGCGGAGGTGGTGCACGCCTGCCCGACCGGCGTCCGGTACCGCTGGTCCCGGGTGCTCGGCACCCTCGACCTCTACGCCCAGGTCGCCAAGCTCGCCGCCCCCACCGCGGTGCTGGTCGGCACCCACGACCGGCTCACCCCGCCGGTCCACTCCCACCGGCTGCTCTCCGCCCTGCCGGCCCCCGCCGGGCTGGTCGAACTGCCGCGGATCGGCCACATGGCCCCGGTCGAACGGCCCGCCGAGGTCGCCGACGAGATCCGCCGCCTGGCCGCCGCGCACCTGCCCGCCGCCGACCTGCCCGCCGCCGGCCTGCCCGCCGCCCGTCCCTCGCGCTCCAGGAAGGCCGCCTCATGAGCCCCCAGCTGAACGGTCAGGTCGTCGTCGTCACCGGGGCCGCCCGCGGCGTCGGCGCCCTGACGGCCCGCAAGCTCGCCGAACGCGGCGCCCGCCCCGCCCTGGTCGGCCTGGAGCCCGCCGAGCTCAAGGCCGCCGCTTCTCTCTGCGGTCCGTCCGCCACCTGGCACGAGGCCGACGTCACCGACCTCGCCGGGCTGCAGACGGTGGCCGGCGAGATCCTCGCCCAGCACGGCCGGATCGACGCCGTGATGGCCAACGCCGGCATCGCCATCGGCGGCCCGCTGGTCGACTCCGACCCGCGCACCTTCGACCGCGTCATCGAGGTCAACCTCCTCGGCAGCGTCGCCACCGCCCGGGCCTTCCTCCCCGCCCTCACCGAGAGCCGCGGCTACCTGCTCCAGATCGCCTCGCTGGCCGCCATGACCCCCGCCCCGCTGATGGCGGCCTACTGCGCCTCCAAGGCGGGTGTCGAGGCCTTCGCCCACTCGCTCCGCGCGGAGGTCGCCCACCAGGGCGTCAAGGTGGGTGTGGGGTACCTGAGTTGGACCGACACCGACATGGTCCGTGGCGCCGACCAGGACGACGTCCTGCGCCAGATGCGCGCCCGCCTCCCCTGGCCGGCCAACAAGACCTACCCCCTGCCCCCGGCGGTGGACCGCATCGTCGACGGCATCGCCCGCCGCTCCGCCCACGTCTACGCCCAGCCCTGGCTGCGCGCCATGCAGCCCCTCCGCTGGACCCTCCCCACCCTCATCGCCGCCGTCGGCTCCCGCGACGTCGCCAAGCTCGCCCCCCAGCTCAAGGCCACCGCGGCCACCCGCCTCCGCCCCGTCGGCGCCGGCGGCGAAGCCGACACCACGCGCCCGGCCCACTGACCCATCGTCACACCGAGGGGTGGCCCTCCCGTACGCTGCGGGAGGGCCACCCCTTGGGCGTCCCCCTGCTGTCCGGCCAACCCTCACGGGCTACCCGTCCGCGTCGAGCCACCTGCCGTACTCGAGCGCGTCGTCCCGGACCGACCCGGCAACCGGAAGCCTCTTCCACCACCAGCCCTGGTCCTCGACCACGTCGCCGGCGTTGCGCGCGACGAGCATCCGCGGATCGTCCTCCGTGAACGAGCGGTAGCGCTCGTCCGCCCCCCTGACGGCCAGCGCCAGCGCCTCGCGCAACTCCTCCGGAGCGGCCCCGATCTCCCGCTCCACCCGGTCCCGGACGTACAGCGCCCCCGCCATGTCGTACGCGTTCCACCGCCCCGACCGCCCGGAACCCTCCACGGCCCCCTCGGTCTCCGCGGCCAGACGGGCGACGTCCTGCGCCCAGAACTCCAACAGCTCCCGGAGCCGGACCGTCCGGTCGGGTGAGAGCCGCACCGCGGTCCTGCCCAGGAACTCTTCCAAGCGCTGCGCCTCGTGGTCGATCCACACCCTGAGGTCCGAGCCAGCACGTTTCCGTTCGGTCTCGGCGGACCTGATGTCCGTCGCTGTCATGACCGACTGAAGGTGGTAGACGGTCTCCGGCTCTTCGCTGTACTCCCACGCCGTGAAAGCGCCGAGCACCCCGTCGATCTCATCGGCCGGTACCGGCCTGCCGGTCTCGAAGGCGGGCCAGTCGGATCCGACCCACAGCGCGATGTATCCCTTCCGGACCCAGGTGGAGACGAGGGGCCTCAGCTGATCGATGTAGGGGGCCCACGAGGATTCGTCGTCACGGCCGGACCAGTCTGCGGCGAGTGCCCAGAGGAACGAAAGCTCATTGGCGTTCACGAGCAGGCAGTCTTCGATTTCCGTCAGTTCTCGCATCGCGTTCCTCGCGCGCCAAGGGCCGGATTTCCTCGGAGGGATCCTGAAGGTTCCGCCGGTGGATGTGGTGGGTGCCTCAGCGCGCACGGCGGATGAAGTCCGGGACGCCTTCGGTGGCCGCCGGGTCGTGGATCGACCTGATGGCGGCGCCGTCCGGGGCGCGGAGGCGGGAGAGCGAGATGCCGTGCAGGCAGGCGTCGCACCAGAGGAGCCCGTAGCCGATCCGAGTGCCGGGGTCGACGACGTACCTGACGGCGAGTCGGTCCCGGGAGCAGTCCGGGCACGGCAGCGAGCCCGGGTCGCCCCGCAGGTCGGCCACCCGTCCCAGGGTTCGGACCCATGTGTCGTGGTTGGCCATCGGGTTCGGCTCCTGTCGTTGCCGTGCCTGTTCTTCCTTCATCGCCCCGGCCCGGCGCACCATCTCGTCGGCGAGGTGGTGCCAGGTCGGACCCCAGCAGCGGAGGTCGGCGCCGGCGGTGTGCAGCAGGTCGGCGTCGTGAGGGCGTTGGAGCACGGCGAGGCGGAAGGCGAGGTTGCGGGCCCAGACCGGCAGCCGTCCCCAGTCCTCGGCCAGGACCTCCTCCAGGACGGCGACGATCTCGTCGGCGTCGGTGAAGGTGACGATCTCGATGAAGTCGGTCACCGGCTCTTCGAAGTGGACACCGGGTTCGCGCTCGCCGATGAACCAGCGGCAGATCTGCCGGAAGTCGGAGGGCATGGGACCTCCTGGTCAGAGGGCGCGGGCGAGGGTGAGGGTGCCGGCGATGACGGCGGTGGTGGCGGTGCGTTCGTGGTCGCGGAAGGCTTGGGAGGGGTCGGGGCTGACGGGGGTGGTGTCGCGGGGAGTGAGGCCGTTGGGGTGTTGGGCGGCGCAGAGGCGTTCCCAGGGGTCGAGGCCGCAGACCGGGGTGCCGGTGCAGGCGTCGGCGGCGAGGAGCATGGTGACCAGGTCCCACTGGGCGGTCTCCAGCCAGACGTCGACCCAGACCGGGAGCCAGGTGTGGAGGTAGCTGCGGAGGGGCTCGGGCATCCGGTCCGGTTCGGCGCCCCAGTCGGTGAGGTGGAAGGCGGTCTGGGCGAGGTGGTGGCCGGTGGACCAGTCGATGGTCCAGGGTTCGGGGGTGGCGCCGAGCCAGGTGGCGGCGGCCAGGGCGGCCCAGTCCGTGCGCTGGTGGGGGAGGCCGGTGATGCGGCGGGCGTTGGCCACGGCGAGGCGGTGGTGGGGGAGGAGTTCGACGGCGTCGGCGGCCCGCAGGGTGGTGAGGGTGCGCAGCAGCTCGTCCAACTCCCGGTGCCGGTACCCGACTCGGGCGAAGTGCGCGTAGGCCTCCAGCGGGTCGGTCGCCCGGGGGAAGCGCAACTGCCGTTCGTAGAGCAGGTTCCCGCCCTGGAGCTGGTGCCAGCAGAACTCGAGGGTCTCGCCCGCCGCCGCCTGGTCGCGGCGCCCGGCGACGCCGTCCCGCAGGACGAGCGAGGCGGCCAGGGCGGATTCGCCGAGCGGGGTGTAGGCGGTGTCGGGGGCGGACGGGTCGACGGTCGCGTCGGGCGGGAAGGCGCCGTGGCCGAGTTGGTGGGCCCGGTGCAGCCAGTGCAGGGCGCGGGAGGAGAGCTGCTGGGCGGCGTGCAGGAGGCGGTCCGTCATCGGACGCCCCTGGTGGCCAACAGGCGTTCGGTCAGGGTGAGTTGGAGGGCGGTGCGGCTGCTTCCGTCGCCGGTGAGGCGGAGTTCGGCGAGCAGCGGGGGCAGTCGGAGGGCGGGCGGCAGCGGGCCGGGGCCGGGGAGGTGGGTGAGCCAGGCGCACCAGCGGAGCAGGCGCAGGGCGGTGCGGTGGTCGCCGCGGAGCGCGGCGCGGACGGTGCCTCGGGCCAGCGCGAGGGGTTCGCGGCGGACGGAGCGGTGGACGGGGCCGTCCAGGCCGGGCAGTGCGAGCGGTGCCAGCAGGGCGAGTTGGGCCGACCAGCGCTGCCAGGAGTCGGCGGGGTCGGGGGTGCGGTCGGGCTGGGGGACGGGGCGGGCGGCGAGCAGGCCGGAGGTGTGGTCGAGCCAGGCGGTGGTGAGGGGGTCGCTGGAGGGCGGGAAGACGGTGAGGGCGGCGGCGAGGGCGGTGGCGGTGCGGCGGTCGGGGGCGGTGCGGGTGAGGAGTTGGGGGGCGAAGAGGTCCGGGCCGAGCAGGCGGAGCGCGGCGAGCTCGGCCGGGTCGGTGGGGTGGGGCGGGGTGACGGGGCGCTCGGCGCCGTCCAGGGCGTCCAGGACGCGGTCGGCGAGGCGCTCGGCGGCGGCGGTGTACTGGTCCCGCAGGACGGCGTTCGGCACGGGGCGACTCCTCGAACGTGGTGATGCCAGGGGCGCGGGGAACTGCGCGCGGGGGAACGGCAGTACGTGCAACTGGCTGACGTGCCCCGATCTCGCGCTGGTCCGCCTTCCGCTTCGCGCAGTTCCTCGCGCCCCCGGGGTGACCATGTACGTTCCCTGCGCCGCAGGTGGACCGACCGGCGCGAAGAGAAGAGTGTCCCCCTGGGCCCGGTGGGACGGCGGGCGCCAGGGGGACGGGGTCAGCCGCGTTCCTCGGGGGGTCTGACCGGGCGCCGTTCCGGGGTGGTCCTCGGGGTGAGGAGGAGGGCGCCGGCGGCCTCGGGACGGTGGGCCGGTGCGGCACTGAGCGTCGTCTCGCCCTCGGCCAGCAGGGCGGCCAGCGCGGCACGTGCGGCCGGGCCGGCGTCCGGTCTTATCCCGGTGCGGATCTGAGTGGGCATCAGATGTCTCCTGTTGTTCGGGTGCGGCGTCGACGTTGGCGCCGCACCCGACAACGCTATGAGCACGAATCGACCGGAATGCCCGGGGCGCGCCGGACGTGCCGTCAGATCGGCGGCGACGCGCCGGTGCACGGGTGATTACCGCCGGGTACGGTCGGTCCATGACGACTGTTCTCATCACCGGCGCGACCGCCGGCATCGGCGCTGCCTTCGCCACCCGTCTGGCCAAGGACGGGCGTGACCTGGTGCTGGTCGCCCGTGACGTGCGGCGGCTGGCCGACGCCGCCGCCGAGCTGACCAAGACGTACGGGGTCGAGGTCGAGGTGCTCCCGGCCGACCTGGCCACCGACGAGGGCATCACCGCCGTCGAGGACCGGCTGCGGGCCACCGTGAAGCCGGTGGACATCCTGATCAACAACGCCGGCTTCGGGAATCGCGGGGCGTACCTGACGGTGCCGCTGGAGCAGGAGCTCGACATGCTCAAGGTGCACGTCGAGGCGATCCTGCGGACCACCTCGGCCGCGATCCCGGGCATGCGCGAGCGCGGGTTCGGCGCCGTGGTGAACGTGGCCTCGGTGGCGGCCTTCCTGCCGCGCGGCACGTACGGGGCGACCAAGGCGTGGGTGGTCTCGTTCACCCAGGGCATCGCCCGGGACCTGGGCGGCACGGGCGTGCGGATGATGGCGCTGGCGCCGGGCTTCACCCGGACCGAGTTCCACCAGCGGGCCGGGATGGGCACCAAGAACGTGCCGGGCTGGGGCTGGCTCTCGGCGGAGCGGGTGGTGGACGAGGCGCTGGCCGACCTGGCGCGCGGGCGCTCGCTCTCGGTGCCGGGCAAGCGGTACAAGGCCGTGGTGGCGATCGCCCGGCTGCTGCCGAGCGGCGGCCTGGGCGGCCTGTCCTCCAAGGCGGCCCGGACGTACCGCACGGACTGAGCGCCCGGGACCTGACGGCAGATCAGGATCGCAACTCATTATTAGCGCGCCTAACTATGAGCTATGCTCGGTACGCGGGCGGGACACCCCCTGCCCGCGTACCCGGCTCATGGAGGACGCCCGTGCGGCCCGACTCGGTCGACTGGACACCGCCCGCCAGGGAGAAGGACGAACCGCGCCCACCGGCGCAGTGGCGCCGGATCCTGGCCCTGTTCCGCCCCTACCGGTGGCGGCTGCTGCTGGTCGGGCTGCTGGTGGCGGCGTCCGCCGTGGTCTCGGTGGTGACGCCGTTCCTGCTCCGCGCGGTGCTGGACACCGCCATTCCGCAGGGCCGCACCGGGCTGCTCACCCTGCTGGCGCTCGGCATGGTCGCAACCGCCGTGGTCAGTTCGGTCTTCGGGGTGCTGCAGACGCTGATCTCCACCACCGTCGGCCAGCACGTCATGCACGACCTGCGCACGGCCGTCTACCGGCACCTCCAGCGGATGTCGCTGGCCTTCTACACCCGCACCCGCACCGGTGAGGTGCAGTCCCGGATCGCCAACGACATCGGCGGCATGCAGTCCACCGTCACCTCCACCGCCACCTCCCTGGTCTCCAACCTGACCGGTGTGGTGGCCAGCGTGGTCGCCATGGTCGCGCTGGACTGGCGGCTCACCGTGGTCTCGCTGCTGCTGCTCCCGGTCTTCGTCTGGATCAGCCGCCGGGTCGGCAACGAGCGCAAGAGGATGACCACCCAGCGGCAGAAGCAGCTGGCCGCGATGAGCTCGGCCGTCCAGGAGTCGCTGTCCGTCAGCGGCATCCTGCTCGGCCGCACCATGGGCCGCTCCGGCTCGCTCTCCGACGACTTCGACCGGCAGTCCGCCGACCTGGCCGACCTGGAGGTGCGCACCTCGATGGCCGGACGGTGGCGGATGGCCACCATCGGGATCGTGATGGCCGCCATGCCGGCCGTCATCTACTGGGCCGCCGGGATGGCGGTCGCGGGCGGCGCCCCGTTCGTCTCGATCGGCACCCTGGTGGCCTTCGTCTCGCTCCAGCAGGGGCTGCTGCGGCCGACCGTCAGCCTGCTCTCCACCGGCGTGCAGGTGCAGACCTCGCTGGCGCTGTTCCAGCGGATCTTCGAGTACCTGGACCTGCCGGTGGAGATCGCCGAGCCGGCCGAGCCGGTCCGCCCGGCGGCGGTCCGCGGCGACGTGGTCTTCGAGGGCGTGGAGTTCCGCTACCACCCCGAGCAGGAGCGGCCCACGCTGACCGGCATCGACCTCAAGGTCCCGGCCGGCGGCTCACTGGCCGTGGTCGGCGAGACCGGCTCCGGCAAGACCACGCTCAGCTACCTGGTGCCCCGGCTCTACGACGTGACGGGGGGTCGGGTGACGCTGGACGGCACCGACGTGCGGGAGCTGGCCTTCGACACCCTGGCCGGGGCGGTCGGCGTGGTCTCCCAGGAGACCTACCTGTTCCACGCCTCGGTGGCGGACAACCTGCGCTTCGCCAAGCCGGGGGCCACCGACGAGGAGCTGGAGGAGGCCGCCCGGGCCGCCCAGATCCACGAGCTGATCGCCGCCCTGCCGCAGGGCTACGACACCGTGGTCGGCGAGCGCGGCTACCGCTTCTCCGGCGGCGAGAAGCAGCGGCTGGCGATCGCCCGCACCGTCCTGCGCAACCCGCCGGTGCTGATCCTGGACGAGGCCACCAGCGCGCTGGACAACCAGACCGAACGAGCGGTCCAGCAGGCGGTGGACGCCCTCTCCGAGGGCCGTACCACCATCACCATCGCGCACCGGCTCTCCACCGTCCGCCGGGCGGACCAGATCGCGGTGCTGGACGGCGGACGGGTGGCCGAGCTGGGCACCCACGAGGAGCTGCTCGCGCTGGACGGGCGGTACGCGGCGCTGCTGCGCCGCGAGCTGCCGGCCGGGGCCGCGGGGGAGACGGAGCGTCAGGCCGCCATCGGGCGCTCGTTGTAGACCTCGGCCAGCTCCTGGCCGGAGAGCTCGTGGATCGCCGCCATCACCCGGTCGGTGACCTCGCGGCGGGCCCGGGCCGAGCGGGCCTGGCCGTGCAGCTCGTCGAAGTGCAGCGGCTCGCCGAAGCGGACGGTGACCTTCTTCAGGCGCGGAACGCGCTTTCCGACCGGCAGGATCTCCTGCGGGCCCTCCAGCGCCACCGGCACCACCGGCACCCCGGCGGTCAGCGCCAGCCAGGCCACCCCGGTCTTGCCGCGGTAGAGCCGGCCGTCCAGCGAGCGGGTGCCCTCGGGGTAGATGCCGAAGGCCTTGCCGTCGTTCAGGATCTCCAGCGCCGACTCCAGCGAGGCCTGGGCCGAGCGGTAGGTGCCGCGCTCGACCGGCACCGCGTTGATCGCGGTGAAGAAGGCCTTCGAGAGCGCGCCCTTGAGGCCGGTGCCGGTGAAGTACTCGGCCTTGGCCAGGAAGAACACCTGGCGCGGCGCGGTCAGCGGGATCACCACGCTGTCGACGAAGGACAGGTGGTTGCTGGCCAGGATCACTCCACCACCGCGCGGCACGTTCTCCAGCCCCTCGATGACGGGGCGGTAGACCGCCTTCGCCAGGGGCTTGAGCACGAGCTTGGTGATGAGGTTGATCATCTGGTCTCCCTGGCCGGCCGGTGGTCGCACTAAGTTCCCGCCCGGTAACTTCGGACGAGGCCAGTCCGCAGGTTACGTCATCGACCCGGCCGTCCGTCCACTGCTCCGCTCCGTGGACGGTGCGATCCACGTCACGCCGGGCGGTGCGGAATGTCCGTGTTGGGGTGCTCTTCTGACGGATCGTCGCCCTCGCCCTGCGCAGCGGAGTACATCCGCAGGGTGTCGGCCGCCGCCCGGGCCAGCAGCCGGCGGGCCTCCGGCGGCGTCAGCACCTCCACGTCGGTGCCGAACGGCAGCAGCGTCCGGGCCTCCTCGAGCGCCCCGAAACCGAACTCCGCCAGCACGTGTGACGGACCGTCCGCCACCGGCGGGCCGAGCAGCGAGGAGGCGTGGATCCGCAGCAGCAGGTCCAGCCGCCGCCGGTGCACCCGGGCCCGCACCCGTACGTCGTCCCGCTGCCGCTCCACCCTCGCCCGCAACCCGCCCCACACCTCGGCCAGCCCCGCCCCGTCCCGCCGCCGCACCGGCACCCCGGTGCTCCGGGCCCGCAGCACCCGGTCGGCGCGGAACAGCCGCGGCTCCCCGTCCAGGTCCGCCACCAGGTACCAGACGCCCGCCTTGCTCACCAGGCCGTACGGATCCACGGTGTACGCGCTCGGCCCCGTCGCCCTGCCGTGGCGGTAGTCGAGCTCCAGGCGGCTGTCCTCGAAGACCGCCCGCTGGAGCTCGCCCAGGTCGGCCGGGCCGGGCGCGGCCGGACCCTTGGCCCAGCGCGCCGGGTCGACCAGGATCCGCTCGCTGATCCGCTCCGCCTCCGGCCGGTGCGGCGCGGGGAGCGCCGCCATCACCTTGCGCAGTGCCGGACCGATCGCCCCGCCCAGACCCAGCGCGTCGTGCGTGCCGTCCGTCGCCAGCACGAACAGGGCCCGCGCCTCGTCCGCGGTCAGGCCCGTGACGTCGGTGCGGTAGCCCGGCAGGAGGCGGATCCCCCCGTTGCGCCCGCGCTCGGCGAAGACCGGCACCCCGGCGGCGGAGAGCGCCTCCACGTCCCGGTACACCGTGCGGACGGAGACCTCCAGGCGCTCGGCCAGCTCGGAGGCCGGCACCAGCCCGCGGGTCTGGAGCAGCAACATGATCGACAGCAGGCGGTCGGCTCGCACGGGGATCAGCGTAAAACCTGACAGTGGATGGCAGGTAATGGCGGCAGAGTGCGCTCCGTCAGCCCGAGGAACCACTGGAACCCGAGAGGTCCGATCACCATGGACACCAACGCCTTCGACCCCCGTCCCGACTACCTGCGCGCCCTGGAGCAGCTGGAGAAGCTGCTGCTCCTGGTCACCCCCGAGCAGCTGGAGCGGCCGACCCCGTGCGACGGGTTCGACCTGCGCGCGCTGCTGGGCCACACCGTGGGCGGCGTCCACCGGATCGCCTACGTGGGGGAGGGCGGGTTGAGCCTGGACGTCGCCGCCTCGGTGGGCGAGGTCGGTGACGGGGAGTGGGCACAGGCGCTCGGACGGGCGCGGGAGCGGGCGGCGGCCGCCTGGGCCGAGGACGCCAAGCTCGACCGCCCGTCCTCCGTGCCGTGGGGCACCATGCCGGGCCGCTTCGCGCTGGGCGGTTACGTGATGGAGGCCGTCACCCACACCTGGGACATCGCCCAGGTGGTCGACCCCGCCGCCGAGTTCGACGAGGAGCTCGCCCTCGGAGCCCTCGCCGTCGCCCGCCAGGTCCTCCCGGCGGACGGCCGCGACGCCACCGTCCCCTTCGGGCCCGTCCGCCCCGCACCGGCCGACGCCGGCCCGACGGCCCAGCTCGCCGCCTGGCTCGGGCGCGACGTCCGGTAACGGGCAGGTGATTGCGCCCCACAGGGGCGCGAGGAACTGCGCGCTGGGGAACGGCAGCACGTGCAACTGGCTCGACTGCCCCGATCTAGCACTGGGCCGCCTTCCGTACTCGCGCAGTTCCTCGCGCCCCCGGGATGACCACTTTCCTCGTGCCGCGCGGGGTGACCACTTTCCTCGTGCCGCCCGGGGTGATCACTTTCCTCGTGCCGCGCGGGGTGATCACTTTCCTCGTGCCGGCCTACCGCTTGATCGCCTTGCGGAGCCTGCCCGGGAGGGTGCCGCCGCGGCGGAGTTCGTTGTAGGCGATCCGGGAGTTGCGGGCGGCGAGGCGGTACTGGATGCCGCGGATGCCGCCGGGGAAGCGGTAGCCGGCCGGGCGGTGGCGGGCGAAGTGGGCGGCGATCCGGGCGAAGAAGTCGGGCCGGAGCTCGGTGGGGACCAGCCCGGGGGTGTCGTAGACGGTGAGGGCCTGACGGACCGTCCGGTCGAAGACCAGCTGCCGCATCGCGGGCCCGGGGTCGTTGCCCGGCCGGTCCAGCGTCGCGAAGATCGCGTCGTACTGGGCGAAGGCGTCGGCGTGCTTGGGGGAGGCCGTCGCGGTGATCGCGCCGGGGCGACCGCGCCGGTAGTTGTAGCAGGAGCGGTCGAGGTAGCGCAGCCGCCCGGTGAGCAGTGCCGGGTAGGTGACGGAGATGTCCTCGTAGAACCCGCGCCCGAACTCCACGCCCAGCCCGAGCAGGAACTCCCACCGGAAGACCTTGTTCCAGACCGACATCACGCTCTGGAAGAGCGCGGGGTGGTCCGCCGCCCGGCAGCCCGCCTCCAGCGGGGAGCCGCGCAGTACGTGGCCCCAGGGATTGGGCTCGGTCGCGCCGTCGGGGTAGACGTGGACGAAGTCGGTGAGCAGGACGTCCACGGGGTGCTCGGCGGCGGCCTCCTTGCGCAGCTCCGCGAGCAATGCGTCCAGCGTGCCCTCGGGCACCCAGTCGTCGCTGTCCACGAACCAGACGTAGGTCCCGGTGACCTCGGCCATGCCGGCGATCCGGGCGCCGCCCAGGCCCTGGTTCTCCGTCAGGTGCAGCACCTTGAAGCGGGAGTCGCGGGCGGCGTGCGCGTCCAGCAGGGCGCCGCAGCCGTCGGGGGAGAGGTCGTCCACCGCGATGACCTCGACCTCGCCGTCCTGCGGGCCGTCGAGCGACTCCAGGCACTGGGGGAGGAAGCGCTCCACGCCGTGGACGGGCAGCACGATGCTGAGGAGGGGGCTCACGCTGGTTTCACTCCGTGGGGATGCCGGGCCGAGGGGCGGCTGACCGGGTCTGGCGCCACTGTACTGGTCCCCGGGAAGGGCCCCGAAAAGGCGACCGCCGGTGCACGCGCCGTGCGAGCGCGGGCACCGGCAGTCCGGTGTTGGCGGTCCGGCCGACCCTCAACGGCCGACCGCCGGTCCCGTCCACCAGGAGCGAGCCGGGCCGCCGCAGCGTCGAGACGGCCGGACAGTGGCTCACCTGGTGTCGGAAGTTCAGTTGTTCAGCTCACGTTCAGCTGTCGAATTCATTCGACCGGAGCTGGCCCGCCTTTCGGCGTCGGTAGAGATATTGCTTGTAGGTTTCGGCCGCGTCAATCCCCTGAATGTGTTCACTTCTTGAATCTTGCGTGACTCGTTGTCGTGAGCCTGCCGGGCTCTTATATTGACGACAAGTCTCACAAGGGAGGGTGCGATGGTCAGCCCGGTCCTCAAGGCGCTGATGGTGGCGCCGCTCGCGCTCGGCGCGGGGTACCTCTTCGTGCTGCTCACCCTCTTCCCGGGCTCCACCGGCACCCTGTTCGCCTGGCAGATGTCCCCGGTCTCCGCCGCCCTGCTCGGCGCCGGGTACGGCGGCAGCTGCGCCATGTACGTGCTGGCGCTGCGGGCCCGCCGCTGGGTGGACATCCGGGTGGCGGTGACCGCCGGGGCGCTCTTCATGCCGCTGGCCGGCCTGGCCACCCTGCTCGGCCGGGGTTCGCTCCAGCTCACCGGCGGGCCGCTGCTCGGGGTGCTGGCCGCCTGGGGCTGGGCCGCCGTGCACGCCGGCGCCCCGCTGCTCGGCCTGATCGCGCTGGCCGCCCAGTGGCTGGCCCGGGAGGAGCGTCCGCCCCGTCCGCCCCGGCTGCCCTGGTGGGTGGCCGGGCCGGTCACCGGCCACGGCCTGGGGCTCACCGTCATCGGACTGCTGCTGTACGCGGTGCCGGGTCTGGCGGTCCGTCACTGGCCTTGGGCGGCGGGCCAGTTGGAGGTCCGGATGCTCGGTGCCTGGTGCCTGGTCTTCGGGGCCGCACTGCTGCTCACCTGGGTGGAGGCCGAGTTGCGCCGGGTGCGCAACGGGATGGCCGCCCTGCTGGTCACCGGGACGTTCGGCCTGGTCGGCCTGATCCGCGAGGCGGGGCAGGTGAGTTGGGGCCAGACCGGCGCCTGGGCCGTGGTGCTGGTGCTCTGCGCCTTCCTGGGCCTCGGCCTCTCCGGACTGGGGGTCGGATGGATGCTCGATCCGGCCCTGCCGCAAACCCCTCCTGCTCCGGTTGATGCGCACTCGTGATCGATCGCGACCGGATCTGGTGCGGCGTCAGTTCGCCGCGCACGATACGGTGGCAGATACACCAGGACGGTTGCGCGGACTCCGGCACTCGCGGATAGTCTTCGCCTCACGGCCCTGGCGCCTCGTAGGGGTGGGAAACTGATGGAACACATGCAAGTGCGGCCCCGACCCCGGGTGCCGGCGATCCAGTGCGGTGTCGGCTCGACCGGCCGCCGCCTCGACCGCCATCTCTCGGTGCTCGGCGCTCCGGCGATCTCTGCGGTGGACACCGCCGAGGCGCTCGGCCTGATAAGGGAGCTGACGCCCCGTGGCGTCACGCCTCCGGCGGCCGTGTCGCGACGGAGCACGCGGGTGTTGCTGCTCGCGCCGCTGCGGCGGCTCAAGCGGAGCCTGTTCGGCAGCAGGGGCTGACCGCCCCCGCCCCGGACGACCCGGCAGACCTGACGGTCCGCCGGGTCGCTTGCATGCGCCGATCCTGCCGGAAGCACGGGGGAACGGCAGTACGGGCAACCGGCCCGCCCGCCCCGACCCGGCCCTGGGTCGCCCTCCGCATCCGCGCCCGCGCGGCGGAGCCGCAGATCACGCAGACCCGCGCCCCCGGTGGTGCTGGCTGAGGGCGCTGCCCGGTGGCGCAGCCGGGTGGTGCGGCCGCGCGGTGCGAGGATGGGCGGCATGTCCGACAGCTTCTCCACCATGACCTTCGAGATCACCACCGGCACCGGCGAGGTCGCCCTCGACATCACCGACCGCTGCTCGGCCTTCCTGGAGTCGGTCGCCCCCGGGCGGGACGGCCTGCTGAACGTCTTCGTGCCGCACGCCACCGCCGGCATCGCGGTGATCGAGACCGGGGCCGGCAGCGACGACGACCTGCTGGCCCTGCTGCGCGACCTGGTGCCCGCCGACGACCGTTGGCGCCACCGCCACGGCAGCCCCGGTCACGGCCGCGACCACGTGCTGCCCGGGCTGGTCGCCCCGCACGCCACCCTGCCGGTGGTGGGCGGACAACTCGCCCTCGGGATCTGGCAGTCCGTGGTCCTGGTCGACACCAACGGCGACAACCCCCGGCGGACCGTCCGGCTCTCCTTCCTGGGCTGAGGGCCCTCCCCGGCTCCGGAGGTGACGGAGTGCGGACCGATCGGAGCGCGCGCCGCCGCCGTATCGTGGGCGGCATGAGCGAGCAAGACGAGAGCCTCCGGGAAGCCGTCGCCCAGTGCGAGGTGCCGCCGCGGGTGGACGCCCTGGCGGCGCTGACCCCGGCCACCGGGGACGGGCCGCGCGCGGACTGCGTCCAGTGCGGCGAACCGACCGAGTACCCGGCCGACCACCCGGGCCTGACGCTCTGTCCGGTCTGCGCCTGGCAGGAGGCCCAGCGGGTGGCCTGCTCGGGCTGACGGGGGCCGGAGCCCTCAGACCCGGGCGCCGTCAGCCGAGGGCGGCGCGGAGGCGTTCGAGCTCGTCGGCGCGGCGGTGGTCCTTGGGGCGGCCGATGGCGCGCCGCATCCGGATCAGGTCGTCCAGCGCCGCGTAGCGGACGGTCAGGCCGTCCGCCGGGTCGGTGGCGGTCAGGGCGCGGGTGAGGCAGCCGGTGGTGTCCAGGCCGCCCCAGGGGAGCGCCGGGGTGCAGAGGTCGCCGGTGACGCCGGTGACGCGGTAGGCGGCCTGAGGGCGGTTCAGATCGGGCAGCTCGGTGCAGTCGGCGGCGGACACCGCCTCGCGCAGGGCGCGCGCCTCCTCCGGCGAACCGTCCCAGAGCAGGTCCAGATCGCCGGTCGGCTCGGTCGAGCCGTGCAGGATCCCGGCCACCTGGCCGACCACCACCGCGCGCGAACCCGCCGCGTGCAGGGCACGGAGGAAGGGGAACGGGTCGAAGCCCAGCGCCCCGTCGGTGGCGAAGGTGCCGTCGGTCTCGTCGGCGGCCTCGGCCGCCCGGCCGGTGGGGATCCGGTCGCGGGTCAGCTCGGCGGTGCGGCGGACGGTCTCGTGCAGCCGCGCGAGAGGTGAGAGGGCAGTGGGGGGAGTGGTCATCCCGCCATCCCACCACCGCGGCGTCGGTGCGGGGGCCGGTTCACCGCGGCCGGGCGGAGGTCAGCGGGTGAGGCGGGCGGCCACCGGGAGGTGGTCGCTGCCGGTCGCGGGCAGGGTGGAGGTGGAGAGCGCGCGCAGGCCGCGGCTCAGCACCTGGTCGATCCGGGCCAGGGGTGCGGAGGTCGGCCAGCTGAAGTCGAATCCGGAGCGGGCCGGGGTGAGCCGGGAGGTCAGCGGCCGCAGGCCCCGGTCGTCGAGGGTGCCGTTGAGGTCGCCCATCAGGACCACCTCGTGGATCGGCTCCGCGCGCAGGGCGGCGGCGAGGATGCGGGCGCTCTCGTCGCGGCGGGCGCTGCCGAGGCCGGCGAAGCCGAAGCGGATCGAGGGAAGGTGCGCCACGTAGACGGCGAGCGCGCCGTCCGGCGTGCGGGCGGTGGCGCGCAGGCCGCGCTGCCAGCGCGGATCGGTGAGGCCCGCCGGGTGGAGGTCCAGCGCGCGGGCCTCGGTCAACGGGAAGCGGGACCACAGGCCGACGCTGCCGAAGACCGCGTGGTGGGGGAAGTCCGCCGCCAGCACCGCCTGGTAGGCGGGCAGGGCGGCCGGGGTCAGCTCCTCCAGGGCGATCAGGTCGGGCCGGGCCCCGGCCAGCGCCCGTGCGGTGCCGGCGGGGTCGCGATTCTGGTCGCTGACGTTGTGCTGCACCACCGTCAGGGTGCCGCCCGCCTGCGGGCGGTGCGGGATCAGCAGGGGACCGAAGGCCAGCGCCCAGGCGGTGGCCGGTATCAGCACGGCGAGTGCCGCGCCCCGGGACCGCCGGACCAGGGCGCAGAGCAGCAGGGCGGGCACGGCCAGGCCGAGCCACGGCAGGAAGGTCTCCAGCAGACTGCCGAGGCGGCCGATCCGGTTGGGCACCAGGCGGTGACCGAGGATCAGGAGGGCGACCAGCACCGCGGCCGAGACGGTCAGCCCGCCGCGCATGCGCCACGGCCACTGCCACCGCCACGTCGTCCGCACCGCCACCGTCCGCTCCTCCCACGCCCACCGTGGGCAACGCGGAGGGGGACGCGTACGGAGTGATCTTCGGTTCCGTGGGGTGTGGCGACAGGAGTGGGGATGGAGGCGTGGGTGGGGGTGGGCACGGCCGAGGGGGACGCGTACGGAGTGATCTTCGGTTCCGTGCGGGTCGAGGAGGAGTGGCCGCGGGGGTGGGGGCGTGGGCAGAGCCGTCAGGGGCGCTCGCGGGTGGTGAGGCGCAGGGTGGAGCCGTGGCGGCCCTTGTGGACCAGGAGCTGGGCCGGGATGCGGGAGCGCAGGTCGGCCACGTGGCTGACGATGCCGACGGCGCGGTCGCGTTCGCGCAGCCCGTCCAGCACGTCGAGCACCTCCTCCAGGGTCTGCTCGTCCAGGCTGCCGAAGCCCTCGTCGATGAAGAGCGTGTCCAGCGGCATGCCGCCCGACTCGTCGGTGACCACGTCGGCCAGGCCGAGGGCCAGGGCCAGCGAGGCGAAGAAGCTCTCGCCGCCGGAGAGGGTGGAGGTGTCCCGGTCCTGGCCGGTCCAGGCGTCGACGACCCGGAGGGAGAGGCCGGAGCGGCGGTTGCCGGAGGCGCGGCCGTCGCTGTGGACCAGGGTGTAGCGGCCGCCGGACATCCGCAGCAGCCGTCCGCTGGCGGCGGCCGCGACCTGCTCCAGCCGGGCCGCCAGCACGTACGACTCCAGGCGCATCCGGAGCACGTTCTCGGTCGAGGTGCCGGAGGCCAGTTCGGCCAGCCGCTTGATCTGCTCGTACCGGGTCAGGGTGGGGCCGAGGGCCTCGACCAGCGCGGTCAGTCGACGCCCGAGCCCGGCCAGGGCGGTGACCCGGTCGCCGGCGGCGCTGTCGGCGGCGGAGGCGGCCCGGAGCCGGGTGAGGGTCTGCTGCTCCTCCTGCCGGGCGGCGGCCGGATCGGCCGGAGGGAGGGCTGCGGCGGCCACCAACTCCGGCTGGGCCAGCCGGTGTTCGATCAGTTCGCGGTCGGCGCGGGCCCGTTCGACCCGGGCGCGCAGCGCCTCCCGCTCGGAGGTGGGCAGCAGCGCGGCCCGGGCCTCGGCGGGGGAGGCGAACCCGGCCGAGGCGCTGACCTCGCCCAACTCGGCCCCGGCGTCCGCGAGTCGGTCCGCCGCCTCGGCCCGGGCGCGGGTGGCTGCCAGGGTGGCGGC